>NZ_VTRV01000062.1 GCF_008274655.1 Cognatilysobacter lacus
TGTTCGAAGGGCCGGGCGGTCGCAAGGAACTCGCGCTGCGCGTTTTCGACGGCAAGGGAGCGCAGGCGCCCGGCATGCCGCCGGCGACCACGCCTCCGGATTCCCCCGCCATGACCGGCAGCCCCATGCCGGTGCCCAGACCCGCGCCACCGCCGTCCACGCCCGCGCCGCCCGCCACCGATGCCGCCACGATGCCCGATCCCGCACAGATCGAGCAGATCCGCCAGCGCATCGAAGCACGACGCGAAGAGATGCGCCGCAACGCGCAGAACGCCAACCCGCCCGCGAAGGTCGCCTCGCCGCCTCCGCCCGCGAACCGCTGAGTCCCCGCATGAATCTCTTGCCTTCCGCTGAATCCTTCCGTCCCGCGCTGCGCCACGGCACCGTCGCACTGACGATCGCCTCGCTGCTTGCCGGATGCGCGACCGCCGTGCCGCCACGCGTCGCACGCAACGGTCGGCTCGACGGCCCGGTGGCCGGCACTTCGTCGGCCGCGACCACGAACGCGAACGGTGACGTGGTGACCACGCCGCTTGGCGCGCAGTCCGAGGGTCCGCGCGCGCAGATCCACCGCGGCAACGGGGAGGTGATCAACCGTCGCGTCGCCAGCGCGCCGCCGTCGCGCCTGGGCGCCAGCAGTGGCGCAGCCACGTTCAACTTCGAAGGCGAGTCGGTGCAGGCCGTCGTCAAGGCGATCCTCGGCGACATGCTCGGGCAGAACTACGTGATCGCCCCGGGCGTGCAGGGCACGGTCACGCTTGCCACGCCCAAGCCCGTGAGCCCCGCCGAAGCGCTCAACCTGCTCGAGATGGTGCTGGGCTGGAACAACGCGCGCATGGTCTACACCGGCGGGCGCTACAACATCGTGCCCGCCGACCAGGCCCTCGCCGGCACGGTCGCGCCGCGCACGGGCCCCGCGTCGAGTGCGCGCGGTTTCGAAGCGCGCACCGTGCCGCTCAAGTACGTGTCGGCGACGGAGATGGAGAAGATCCTGAAGCCGTATGCGCGGCCGAACGCGATCGTCAACGTCGACAACGGCCGCAACATCATCACCGTGGCGGGCACCCGCGCGGAACTCGAAAACTACCTGCGCACCATCCAGACCTTCGACGTGGACTGGCTCGCCGGCATGTCGGTCGGCGTGTTTCCGTTGCAGTCGGGCCGTGCCACCGCCGTGGTGGCCGACCTCGAGAAGGTGTTCGGCGAGACCAGCAAGTCGCCGGTCGCCGGCATGTTCCGCTTCCTGCCGCTCGAGGGCGCGAACGCGGTCATGGTGATCACGTCGCAGGCCGGCTACCTGGACGACATCCAGCAGTGGCTGGAGCGGATCGACGGCGCCGGCGGCGAGCCGCGGCTGTATTCGTACGAACTCAAGTACATCAAGGCAAAGGACCTGGCCGACCGCCTCGCCGAAGTCTTCGGCGGCAGCCGCGGCGGCGGCGCTGACTCGGGCGCGCAACCCACGCTGATGCCGGGGCTGAATTCGACCGAGTTGCGCGACACCGACGGCGGCGCGAGCGCGAACATCGGCGGCAAGAACGATGGCGTCGTCGGCCCCGGGACGGGCGGCAGCGATAGCGGCGGCATGTCTTCGTCGCTCTCGCTCAATCCGCGCACTGGCGGCAACGGCAGCGTGAGCCTGGCGGTCGACGGCCAGCGCGTCGGCGTATCGGCGGTGGACGAAACCAACTCGCTGCTCGTGCGCTCGACGCCGCAGGCGTGGCGATCGATCCGCGACGTGATCGAACGCCTCGACGTGATGCCGATGCAGGTGCAGATCGAGGCGCAGGTGGTGGAGGTGCAGCTCAGCGGCGCGCTCCAGTACGGCGTCAACTGGTTCTTCGAGCAGGCGGTGAGTGATCCAACCAGCGTCGGCGGTGCGGGCCTGCCCAACGCGGCCGGCCGCAACATCTGGGGCGACCTGCGCGGCAGCATCCGCCCGGCCGATGTGGTCAATCCCGGCATGGCCTGGACGTTCCTCGGCAAGAACGCCGCCGCGGTGATCAATGCGCTCGACCAGGTCACCGACCTGCAGCTGCTGCAGACGCCGTCGGTATTCGTGCGCAACAACGCCGAGGCCACGCTCAACGTGGGCAGCCGCATCCCGATCTCGTCGGTCACGGTCGACCCGGGCACCGGCAATGGCGGCACGACTTACAGCCAGGTGCAGTACCTGGACACCGGCATCATCCTCAAGGTGCGCCCGCGCATCACGCGCGACGGCATGGTGTTCCTCGACATCGTGCAGGAAGTCAGCTCGCCCGGCACCGTCGCCGATCGCAACGGCAACGTGCGTATCGACACGCGCAAGGTGAAGACCGAAACGGCCGTGCAGAGCGGCGACACCGTGATGCTCGCCGGCCTCATCAGCGACGGCGTGACGCGCGGTTCGTCGGGCTTCCCGGGCCTGAGCCGCATTCCGGTGCTGGGTGGGTTGTTCGGCCGTCAGAACTCCCGCACCGACCGCAATGAAGTCATCGTGCTGCTTACACCCACGGTGGTGCGCAATCCGCAGGAGGTGCGCAACCTCACCGACGAATACACGCAGCGATTCCGCGCGATGGAACCGCTGCACCGCGCTGCGCGGCGCAAGACCGGCATCAACGTGCGCTGACCGATGGCGGCGATGCCCGCATGGCCGATGTCCAACGTGCCGGCATCGGCCTGCATGCATTCGCGACGATCCGCATGAGCGGGGATGGCATCGTCGCGGTGGTGGTCAGTTACCGCAGTGCGGAGACCATCGAGCTGTGCCTGCAACGCCTGCGCGCCGCGGAGGGCGTGACCGCGATCCGCGTGGTCGACAACGGATCGGACGACGGCACCGTCGGCATCGTGCAGCGGGTCGCCGCCAGCGAGCCACGACTCAAATTCATTGCCAATCCGGACAACCCGGGGTTTGCGGTCGCGTGCAACCAGGGCGCGCACGCGGCGACCGATCCCTGGATCGCGTTCGTGAATCCCGATTGCCTCGCGGAGCCCGACAGCCTGTCGCGCATGCGGATGCTGGCGTCGCGCGTTGCCCCGGCGCTGCTCGGTTGCGAACTGGTCGACGAGGACGGCGTGCCCGACCCGGCGTCGCGCCGTCGCGATCCCGATTTCACGGCGATGCTCACCGCGGCTCTCGGCGCGGCGCGTTCGAACGTTTCGGTGCCGTCGAACGGCGAGCCGGTGCAAGTGGTGGACGCGGTGTCGGGCGCGCTGATGCTGATGCCGCGCACGCTGTTCGATGCCGCAGGGGGCTTCGACGAGGGCTACCGGCTGCATGCCGAGGACCTGGACCTGTGTCGTCGCGTGCGTGCCGTGGGCGGCACCGTGGCCGTCGCCAACGAGGTTCGCGTGGTGCACCTGCGCGGCGTGTCGAGCCGGTCCCGGCCGTTCTTCGTCGAGTGGCACAAGCATCGCGGGCTGTGGCGCTATTTCCAGTGCTTCGAGGCGCCGCAGCGCAGCGCGCCCCTGCGTGCCGCGATCGGGCTCGCGATCATGCTGCGGTTCTGCTTCGCCGCGCTGCGCGCTTGGTTGCGCGCGGTGCTTTGATCAGCGCCCGAGCCGGAACTTGAGCTGCAGCCCGAGCGTGTTGGGCGTCGAACCCGGCACGTGCGGCAGGTAGACGAGATTGGCGCCGACACGCCGATATTCGATTTTCGCGACCAGCGCGGCCGCCGGGCCGGCATGGCCGTCGTAGCCGGGATATCCACTGACCAGCCCGACCATGGCGCCGAGACGTACATGCCGCCCCAGTTGCAGCGGCGTGTAGTGGTACAGCGCGTACCAGGAGTCGGCGTATACGGAGTTGCGGTAGTAGCCCGCGGATGCGCCGTGCCGCGGCTGCCACTCCAGCTCGACGCCGGCGCCGTAGTTGGCCTGGTTGAAGTGCTCGCCCGGGCCGAGGTACGCATCCGCGCTGCCGAAATGGTGCGACGCCACGTTCACGTCCACCCACCATTCGGGCGAATTCCATGCGGTGGCCGAGCGCGTAGCGTCGTCCTGCGACTGCGACTGCGACTGCGACTGCGACTGCTGTGCGAACGCGGGCGTACTCGCGGCGAGCAGCAGCGCGGCGAAGGCGAGACAGCGGCACGTCGGCATGGTGATCTCCCGGGTCTGCAGCGACGCTAGCAGCGCGCGTGCCCGCCGGCCGTCACGGCCGGTCACCAAAGCTGAATGCCACGACCGCGACCGACGCCTCAGCGATGCAGGTTGATCGCGTCGCGAAGGTCACGCGCCGCCGTGGCGGCGGCCTCGGCGTAGTCATCGCCCGACGATGCGTAGAGCACCGCACGCGACGAGCTGATCATCAATCCGGTGCCGTCGTGCGTCTTCGCGTTCGATACCACGGCCGCGGCATCACCGCCCTGCGCGCCCACGCCGGGCACCAGCAGCGGCACGTCCTTCACCAGTGCGCGCACGTCCGACAACTGCTCCGGCCAAGTCGCGCCGACGACCAGCGCGACATTGCCGTTCGTATTCCACTCCAGCGCCGCCTTTTCGGCGACGTGCTGGTAGAGCGGTCGGCCGGCGACCAGCATGTCCTGCAACTCGCCCGCGCCTTGGTTGGACGTGCGACAGAGGATGACGACGCCGCGGTCGGCGCGGTCGAGGAACGGCTCCAGCGCGTCGCGGCCGAGGTAGGGATTCACCGTGACCGCATCGGCGCCGTAGCGGTCGAACGCCTCGGTGGCGTAATGCCGGGCGGTGCTGCCGATGTCGCCGCGCTTGCTGTCGAGGATCACCGGCACCTCGGGGTGCGCCGATTTAAGGTGCGCGACCAGGCGCTCGAGCGCGGGCTCCGCGGCCAGCGCGGCGAAGTGCGCGATCTGCGGTTTGAATGCGCACGCGTACTTGGCGGTGGCGTCGGCGATGTCGCGGCAGAACGCGAAGATGGCGTCGGGATCGTTCGCGAAGCGCGTCGGGAATCTCGCCGGTTCCGGGTCCAGCCCGACGCACACCAGCGAGTTCGCCGTCTGCCAGCGGTGGCGTAGCGCGGTCATGAAGCTCATCGGTCGCCTCCGGGGCGCGAGGTCAAAGGCGCTTCCACACCTGCCACAGGCCGATGGCGTGTACCACGCCGATCGCCAGGCAGATGGCGGAGCTCCACAGGTTGAACGGCGTGCGCATCGCGGGCACGACGGCCGCGGGCGCGAGCGCCAGCCCGCGCAACACGTAGACCGCGGTGATCACCACCAGCGCGGGGCCGGTGAATGGCAGCGACCTGAGCAAGCCCGCGCCCGACGCCGCGTAGGCGGCCCACGCCGCCAGCACCGCGGCGATGCCCAGCGTCACCATCGTCGGCACCGGGCTGTGCGCTTCGGCGAGCCTCGCCATGCGTTCGCCGGCGCCAAAGAAGCGATACCAGTGCGGGCCGCCCGCGATCACGGCCAGGTGTAGGACCGCGGCGAGCGCACTCAGCGCCGCGCCGAGCAGCAACATCCGGTTGACGTCCGTAGCCATGGCGAGACTCCATGTGGAACGCCCGCCGGAAAGGCGGGCGTTGGGTCACGATTACTTGAGCGCCTTGAAGCGCAGGCGGTGCGGCTGCGCGCCTTCGGCACCGAGGCGACGCTTCTTGTCTTCCTCGTACTCGCGGTAGTTGCCCTGGAAGAACTCGACGTGCGAGTTGCCTTCGAACGCCAGGATGTGCGTCGCGATGCGGTCGAGGAACCAGCGGTCATGCGAAATCACGAACGTGTTGCCCGGGAACTCGAGCAGCGCGTCCTCGAGCGCACGCAGCGTCTCGATGTCGAGATCGTTGGACGGTTCGTCGAGCAGCAGGACGTTGCCGCCCTGCAGCAGCGTCTTGGCCATGTGCAGCCGGCCGCGTTCACCGCCCGACAGCGTGCCGACCATCTTCTGCTGGTCCTGGCCCTTGAAGTTGAAGCGGCCGATATACGCGCGCGACTGGATCTCGATGCCGTTGATGTTGAGGATGTCGAGCCCGCCCGACACCTCCTGGAACACGTTGTGGTTGCCGGTCAGCGCGTCGCGGCTCTGGTCGACGTACGCGAGCTTGACCGTCGAGCCCATGTCGATCTCGCCGGAGTCCGGCTTTTCCTGGCCGATGATCATCTTGAACAGCGTCGACTTGCCGGCGCCGTTCGGGCCGATGATGCCGACGATCGCGCCCGCCGGAATCGAGAACGAGAGGTCGTCGATCAGCAGGCGGTCGCCGAACTTCTTCGACACGTTCTTGAATTCGACGACCTTCTGGCCAAGGCGCTCGCCCGGCGGGATGAAGATCTCGTTGGTCTCCTGGCGACGCTGGTAGTCGACCGACTGCAGCTCCTCGATGCGCGACAGGCGCGCCTTGCCCTTGGAGCGGCCGCCCTTCGCGTTCTGCCGCGCCCACTCCAGCTCCTTCTGGATCGCCTTCTGGCGCGATTTCTCCTGGCCTTCTTCCTGCTTCAGGCGCTCGTCCTTCTGGGTCAGCCAGTCGGTGTAGTTGCCCTTCCACGGAATGCCGCGGCCGCGGTCGAGCTCGAGGATCCACTCGGCCGCGTTGTCGAGGAAGTAGCGGTCATGCGTGACGGCCACCACGGTGCCGGTGTAGCGCGCGAGGAACTGCTCGAGCCATTCGACGGATTCGGCGTCGAGATGGTTGGTCGGTTCGTCGAGCAGCAGCATGTCCGGCTTCTGCAGCAGCAGGCGGCACAGGGCGACGCGGCGCTTCTCGCCGCCGGACAGTTTGCCGACGACCGCCTCCCAAGGCGGCAGGCGCAGCGCGTCAGCGGCGACTTCGAGCTGGTTTTCGAGCGTATGGGCGTCGCCCGCGGCCAGGATCGCCTCGAGGCGCTCCTGTTCCTTGGCAAGTGCGTCGAAATCGGCGCCGTCCTCGGCATACGCCGCGTAGACCTCTTCCAGGCGCGCCTGCGCCTTCAGCACCTCGCCGACGCCTTCCTCGACCGCCTGTCGCACGGTGTGTTCGGGGTTGAGTTCGGGCTCCTGCGCGAGATACCCGACCTTGATGCCCGGCTGCGGTCGGGCTTCGCCGACGAAATCGCTGTCGACGCCCGCCATGATCTTGAGGACGGTCGACTTGCCGGAACCGTTCAGGCCCAGCAGGCCGATCTTCGCGCCCGGGAAGAACGAGAGCGAGATGTCCTTGATGATCTGGCGCTTGGGCGGAACGGTCTTGCTGACACCGTTCATCGTGTAGATGTATTGCGACATGGTGACTCCGGTCGATCAGGCGCGCGCCCGAAGCGGGCGCCGCTGGGCAGGCGGCGGCGACCTGCGCGGGGCAGGGCCGGGAATACGGGATAGCCGTGAATTATAAGGCCCCGCCGCCGGTTTACGGGCCCGGCGGGTGGTCGCGAGGGGCTAGAATTCAGCCATTCCTGACCCCCGGAGTGGCGATGTTTCCGCGTGATGCCCGTATTGAAGGCTATGACCCCGAACTCGCCGCCGCCATCGCCAACGAGGCGCGACGGCAGGAAGACCACGTCGAACTGATCGCCAGCGAGAACTACGCCAGCCCGCGCGTGCTCGAGGCGCAGGGCAGCGTGCTGACCAACAAGTACGCCGAGGGCTACCCCGGCAAGCGCTATTACGGCGGCTGCGAATACGTGGACGTCGCCGAGAGGCTCGCGATCGAGCGCTGCAAGCAGCTCTTCGACGCCGACTACGCCAACGTGCAGCCGCACTCGGGCTCGCAGGCCAACCAGGCCGTCTATTTCGCGCTGCTCAATCCAGGCGACACGATCCTCGGCATGTCGCTCGCCCACGGCGGCCACCTCACGCACGGCGCGAAGGTGAACCTGTCGGGCAAGATCTACAACGCCGTGCAATACGGTGTCGATGAAAACGGCTTCATCGACTACGCCGAGGTCGAACGCCTCGCGCGGGAGCACAAGCCGAAGATGCTCGTCGCCGGATTCTCCGCGTACTCGCAGATCGTCGACTGGGCGCGCATGCGCGAAATCGCCGACGCGGTCGACGCAATCTTCTTCGTCGACATGGCCCACATCGCTGGGCTCGTGGCCGCTGGCGTGTACCCGTCGCCGTTGCCGCACGCGCATGTCGTGACCTCGACCACGCACAAGACGCTGCGCGGCCCGCGCGGCGGAATCATCGTCGCCAAGAACGCGACCGAAGAGCTGACCAAGAAGCTGCAGAGCATCGTGTTCCCGGGCATCCAGGGCGGGCCGCTGATGCACGTCATCGCCGCCAAGGCGTTGGCGTTCAAGGAAGCGCTCGAGCCCGGCTTCAAGGCGTATCAGCAGCAGGTCGTCAGGAACGCGCAGGCGATGGCCAACACCCTGATGCAGCGCGGGTACAAGGTCGTGTCAGGCGGCACCGAAAACCACCTGATGCTGGTCGACATGATCGGTCGCGACGTCAGTGGCAAGGACGCCGAAGCCGCGCTCGGCCTCGCGCACATCACGGTCAACAAGAACGCGGTGCCCGGTGATCCGCGCTCGCCGTTCGTGACGTCGGGCCTGCGCCTCGGAACGCCGGCGGTGACCACGCGTGGTTACGTGGAAGCGGACTGCGTCGACCTCGCCAACTGGATCGCCGACGTGCTCGACAATCCGAAGGATGAGGCGGTGCTCGAGCGCGTGCGCACCCAGGTGCAGGCGCAATGCAGGCGCTTGCCGGTGTACGGAGTGCAGGCATGACGCGCGCCGCGTTGATGTGGATGCTCCTGCTGCCCGCGGTGGCGGGCGCGCAATCGATGGACGGCGGTGCCGCGGATGCGGGCCACGCCGTCTCATCCGGCCTGGACTACACCGATCCGGCGGCGCATGACGCCCCGATCACGTGCATGGCCGGCGATCTCGAACGCCATCCGGGTCAGAGCCTCGGGCAGGTATTCGGCGACGCATGGCCGGTACCGCCGGCCAACGCGGCCACGCGTGAGCGCGCCACCGTCGATCGCTGGGGCAAGCTCGTCATGCCGGCCGGACTCGCGCCGCGGGATGTCACCGTCGTGGTCGCCACGCTCGTAGGCGCCGATGGCGAACCGCAGCGCGCCGAACCGATCTGTGCGACGGCCTCGGGCTTCGACACCGCCGCCGCGCGCACCGTCATGCGCAGCCGGTTCACGCCGGCGCGGTTCGACGGTGCCGCGACGGTGGGCGCCACGGTCGTCGTGGTCAGGTACGGGCGCAGCGCGGGCGTGCAGGGCACGGGCCGCCGTCACTGATGCACTGTCCGTTCTGCCAGCACCAGGACACCCGCGTAATCGATTCGCGCGTGTCCGAGGACGGGGCGACGATCCGTCGTCGTCGCGTCTGCGAGGCCTGCGGCGAGCGTTGTTCGACGCTGGAAACCATCGAGCTGAAGCTGCCGCTGATCATCAAGGGCGACGGCCGCCGCGAGTCCTTCGACGCTCGCAAGCTGCGCACCGGCTTCGACCGCGCGCTGCAGAAACGCCCGGTGCCGGAGGAGCAGATCGAGGCCGCCGTGCGCTCGGTTGTCCACCAGCTGCGCATGACCACCGAACGCGAAGTGCCATCCCGGCGCATTGGTGAATTCGTCATGGCGGAGCTGCGCAAGCTCGATCATGTCGCCTACGTGCGTTTCGCCTCGGTGTACCGCGCTTTCGAGGACGTGGCCGATTTCCGCGAGGAACTCGACAGGCTCGAGCGTGACGTGGCGCCCGGTGAAGGCCAGCTGCGTCTGCTGGGCGAGGAAGAAGCGAAACCCGAGAAGGGCCGCCGACGTTGACGGCGCCGATGCCCCCCGGGGCATCGGGCGGCGACCGCTGATGCGCCGGCATTCGCGACCTCACGGATCCGCAGCGCGACTGCGAGGCGATGATCCAGCCACGAGTACGCGCCTGATCGGCGCATCGTCCTGTCCACACCGGTAGCCACCATGCCCGACGTCGCATTCACCGCCCTCGACCACGCGATCATGGCGCGTGCGCTGCGGCTCGCCGAACGCGGCGCCTACACGACGCGTCCGAACCCGATGGTGGGTTGCGTGCTGGTGCGCGATGGCGAAGTCGTCGGCGAAGGGTTCCACGAACGCGCGGGCGGCCCGCACGCGGAAGTTGTGGCACTGCAAGCCGCCGGCGAACGCGCGCGTGGCGCGACCGCATACGTGACGCTCGAGCCGTGCTCGCATACCGGCCGCACCGCGCCGTGCGCCGATGCACTGATCGACGCCGGCGTGACGCGCGTGGTCGGCGCCATGCGCGATCCGTTTCCGCAGGTCGACGGCGCCGGCTTCGAGAAGCTGCGCGCAGCCGGGATCGATGTCGAATCCGGGCTGATGGAGTCGCAGGCACGCGAACTCAACCGCGGCTTCCTGTCGCGCGTCGAACGCGGCCGGCCTTGGCTGCGCGTCAAGATTGCGATGAGCATCGACGGCCGCACCGCGCTGGCGAGCGGCGACTCGCGGTGGATCAGCAGCGAAGCCTCGCGGATGGACGTGCAGCGCTGGCGCGCGCACGCATCCGCGCTGATGACCGGCGCCGGCACCGTGCTGGCCGACGACCCACAACTCACGGTGCGCCTCGGCGACGACACCCCGTTCGTGCCGCCGTTGCGCGTGGTGCTCGATCCGGGCCTGGCCACGATCCGCCGCGGCCGTATCCGTGAGGGCGACGCGCCCACGCTCTACATCCACGCGCCCGACGTACGCGTCCCGCGCGAGTGCGACGCACAGATGGCGGCGGCGCCCGTGGAGGGCGGACGCTTCGACCTGGACGCGGTCATGCGGCTGCTCGGAGAGCGCAAGATCAACGAGGTGCAGCTCGAAGCCGGTGCGACGCTGGCGGGCGCGTTCCTCGCCTCCGGCCTCGTCGACGAGCTGCTGCTCTACGTCGCGCCCCTGCTGCTCGGTGCCACCGCGCGCCCGTTGTTCGACGGCCTCGATATCCAGCAGATGGCGGAGAGACGCGCGCTGCGCATCGTGGACACGCGACAGACCGGCGACGACCTGCGCCTGTTGCTGAGGCCTGCGCCGTGACCGTCCGGGATCATTTCTCCGGCGTCGCGCAGGCCTACGTGGCGGCGCGCCCGCACTACCCGCCGGCGCTGTTCGACGCGATCGCGCGTTTCGTGCCGCCGTCCGCACGCGTCTGGGAACCCGGCTGCGGCAGCGGGCAGGCCACGCGCGACCTCGCGCCGCGCTCTGCACACGTGCATGCGACCGACCCGAGTGCGCAACAACTCGCCCAGCACTGGGCGCGCGAAGCCGTTGCACCCAATGTCACGCTCGCGAACGAGCCGGGCGAACACACGTCGCTGGGCGACCGGTCGGTCGAGCTCGTCGCCGTTGCCCAGGCGCTGCACTGGTTCGACGTGGCGGCATTCTTCGTCGAGTGCGACCGCGTGCTGCGGCCGGGTGGTCTCATCGCGGCCTGGGGCTACGACGACTTCGACATCCCGGAGGGCATGGCCGCTGCCGTCGACCCGTTCCGTGCGCGCATCGAACAGGACTGGCCGACGGAGCGTGACTTCATCAAGCGCCACTACGCCGATTTCGACTGGCCCTTCGCGCCTCTCGATGCGCCGCCGCTCGCGCTCGAGGTCGACTGGTCGTTCGAGCGCTTCATCGGTTACCTGTCGAGCTTTTCCGCGGTCGTACAACACCGCGCACGTACCGGCGACGACGCGGTCGCGCTTCATCGCGACGCGCTGCGTCAGGCGTGGGGCGCCGTGCAAACGCGCCACATCCGCTGGCCGCTGTTCCTGCACCTGCGCCGCAAGCCGGGCTGAGCCGTGCGGCTGCGGCGCGTGCTCCCGGGGGCGCGTGCAGGCGCGGTGTTAGAATCCGCACGCCGGTTCGCCGGAATCCATGACGTCTTCAGGGCGGGGTGCGACTCCCCACCGGCGGTAGGCGCGGCACGCCGCGCGAGCCCGCGAGCGCTTCCGCATCGCGGAAGGTCAGCAGATCCGGTCCGATACCGGAGCCGACGGTTACAGTCCGGATGAAGGAAGACAGCGTTCGCATGCAGGCCACGGCCACGCGTGTTTCCGCCTGATGCCTTGAGCCGTTGTGCGCCCGCCCGTTTAGCGAGAGACGCATCATGCTCGAGCACTTCATGCACGCCGCGCGCACCGCGTCGATGACCGGGGCACGCTGATGTTCACCGGCATCATCGAAGGCGTCGGCACCATTGCCGCGGTGGAACCGCGCGGCGGCGACGCTCGCCTGCGCGTCGCGACCGGCACGCTGGACGTCGATGACGTTCGCCTGGGCGAGAGCATCGCGGTCAATGGCGTCTGCCTGACGGTGGTCGCATTCGATTCGGCCTCGTTCGATGCCGATGCTTCGACCGAAACGCTTGCGCTCACGACGCTCGGCGCGCTCGCCCCGGGCGCGCGCGTGAACCTTGAGCGTGCGATGCGACCAACGGACCGCCTTGGCGGACATCTCGTCAGCGGGCACGTCGATGGCGTGGGCACCGTGGCCTCGGTGCATGACGACGCACGCGCACAGCGCTGGCGCTTCGCCGCGCCGGTTCCGCTGCTGCGTTACATCGCGAAGAAGGGCTCCATCTGCGTCGATGGCGTGAGCCTCACCGTCAACGAGGTCGACGCGGAAGGTTTCGAAGTCGCGCTGGTCCCGCATACCGTTGCCAACACCGCATTCGGTTCGACCCGCGTCGGCGATCCGGTGAACCTCGAGATCGACCTCGTCGCGCGTTACGTCGAACGCCTGCTCACCGGAGAGCGCGCTTGAGCTTCGCCACCATTCCCGAGATCCTCGAGGAAATCCGCAACGGGCGGATGGTCGTGATCGTCGACGACGAGGACCGCGAGAACGAGGGCGACCTGATCATGGCCGCCGAGCTGGTGCGGCCGCAGGACATCAACTTCATGGTCACGCATGCGCGCGGGCTGGTGTGCCTGTCGCTCACGCGCGAACGCTGCCGCCAGCTCGGCCTGCCGCCGATGGTGCGCGACAACACCTCGCCGCACCACACCAACTTCACCGTGTCGATCGAAGCCGCGGAAGGCGTCACCACCGGCATTTCCGCCTACGACCGCGCGCATACCGTGCGCACCGCGGTGCGGCCGGACGCGGACGCGCACGACCTCAGCCAGCCCGGCCACATCTTCCCGCTGATGGCGCAGCCGGGCGGAGTGCTGAGCCGCGCGGGCCACACCGAGGCAGCCAGCGACCTCGCGCTGCTGGCGGGTCTGGAGCCGGCCGGCGTCCTCGTCGAGATCCTCAACCCGGACGGCGGCATGGCGCGCCGACCGGAACTCGAAGTGTTCGCGCGCGAGCACGGCCTGAAGATGGGCTCGATCGAATCGCTGATCCGCCGTCGCCTGGAGACCGAGCACACGGTCGAGCGCGTGGAGACGCGTGTGATCGAAACCGAGCATGGGCCGTTCACGCTCGCCGTCTACCGCGACCGCGTGGGCCATGCGCTGCACTTCGCACTGCTGCGCGGCGAGCCAGACCCCGCGATCCCGACCCTCGTGCGCGTGCACATGCTCAATCCGCTGGCCGACGCCGTGCACTGGCGTCGTGCCGACTTCGGCCCGGCCGTGGGCGACGTGCTCGCGCGGATCGCCGCGGAGGAGCGCGGCGCGTTGGTGCTGCTGTCGGAGCCGACCGATCCGGCCTCGCTGCTCGCGCGCATCCGTGAGCTGCCGGCGCCGGACCCCGAGGGCCGCGGTGCCGGGTTGGCCGAATGGCGCCGGAACGGTGCAGGGGCGCAGATCCTGGCTGACCTCGGCCTCGGCCGGCTGCGGGTGATCGGCACCCGGCGCAAGCAGGTGGGCCTGGCGGGCTTCGGGCTGGACGTCGTCGAGTACGTCGACGCGACGCGCTGAGCGGCTGTCTCACCGGCGCGCTGTCGCCGACCCGCTAGAATTGCGTCCCCTCACTTCAAGCGCTGGCCCATGCCGCATCTCGAAGGCGACCTGCGCAGCCCGTCGGGCGCGCGCTACGCCATCATCGCCAGCCGCTGGAACCCCCGCATCACCGACACGCTGGTGGCGGGGGCGCGCAAGACGTTCGCGGACCACGGCGTCGACGAGGCGTCGATCGACGTGGTGCGCGTGCCCGGCGCCTGGGAAATCCCGCTCGCCGCCGCGCATCTGGCGCAGGCAGGCACGCACGTGGCGATCATCGGGCTGGGTTGCGTGGTGCGCGGCGACACCCGGCATTTCGAACAGGTGGCCGACGGATGTTCCAACGGCCTGATGCGCGTGAGCCTGGATTACGGCGTGCCGGTGGCCAACGGCGTGCTGGCAGTCGATAGCTTCGACGACGCCGAAGCACGCGCTGGCGGCAGTCATGGCAACAAGGGCGAGGAAGCGGCGCTGGTCGCCATCGAAATGGCACACCTGCTGACGCAGCTGCCCGGAGCACGTGAATGAGCAGGCATCCGAGGAAGGACGGCGTTGATCCGGTGCTGCGCTCACGCGCGCGCCGACGTGCCTTGCAGGCGGTCTACGCGTGGCAGCTCTCCGGCGCGCCCGTGCGCGAGGTCGTCGCGCAGTTCGCGCACGAACAGGCGCGCGAGATCGCCGACCTCGAGTATTTCGAGGATCTGGTCAACGGCGTCGACGCCAATCGCGACGCGCTGGACGAGGCACTCGCGCCGTTCCTCGACCGTGACATCGACCATGTGGACCCGGTCGAGCGCGCGGTCCTGCGCATCGCCACCTATGAACTGCGCATGCGGCCTGACGTGCCCTACCGGGTCGTGATCAACGAGGCGATCGAGACCGCCAAGCGTTTCGGTGCCGAACACGGCCATACCTACGTCAACGGCGTGCTCGACCACGCGGCCGCCGACTGGCGCGCGGTGGAAGTGCAGGCGTCGCGCCGGCCCCGTTGACGCAGCGGATGTCGATGCCCGGCCCGTGCGTTGGGTGCCGAAATTCGCGATGTTCCGTGCAGCCGCGCGCACGTCGGCGCCCCGGGCTTCCGCGCCGATGAGCAGCCCGCCGCCCGGAGAATTCGACTTGATCGCCCGCATCCGCGATCGCGCGGTATCCCGCGACGACGTCATCCTCGGCATTGGCGACGATGCCGCCTTGCTCGCAGTGCCCGTGGGCCGCCAGCTCGTCGTCGCAATGGACACGCTCAACGAGGGTGTGCATTTCCCGGTGGCCACGCGCGCCGCCGATGTCGGGTGGAAATCGCTCGCGGTCAACCTCTCGGATCTCGCCGCTATGGGCGCGACGCCGGCGTGGTGCGTGTTGTCGCTCTCGTTGCCTGCGCCGGACGCGCACTGGCTCGACGGCTTTCTCGACGGATTCTCCGAGCTCGCGCGCTTGCACCGTGTCGCGTTGGTCGGCGGTGACACGACGCGCGGGCCTTTATCGATCTGCATCGCGGTGCACGGCTTCGTCGAGCCGGGCCGTGCGTTGCGCAGGGACGGGGCGCGCGTGGGCGACGACGTGTGGGTCAGCGGCACGCTCGGGGACGCGGCCGCG
>NZ_VTRV01000063.1 GCF_008274655.1 Cognatilysobacter lacus
CTCGCCGAACGTCTCGCGATCGGCGCCGTCGCGGAGGACGAACTCGACAGCCTGTTCGAGGACTGGCGCCCGGCGCTGCGCAGCCTCGACCAGCGCGGCGTGGTGGAACAGGTCGTGATGCAGCCGGCCGGCACGCCGGTGGAGCCCGGCCCGCAGCCCAACGACGAGCAGCGCGCCGCGATCGACGCGATCCTCGCCAACCCCGACGCGTTTGGCGCGTTCCTGCTCGACGGCATCACCGGCAGCGGCAAGACCGAGGTCTACCTGCATGCGATCGCCGACTGCCTTGCCCGCTGCAAGCAGGCGCTGGTGCTCGTCCCCGAAATCGGCCTGACCCCGCAGACGCTCGCGCGTTTCCGGGCGCGCCTTGGCGTGCCGGTGTACGCGCTGCACTCGGGCCTGTCGGACGGCGAGCGCGCCCGCACGTGGGCCGCGTGCCTCCGCGGGCAGGCGCGTGTCGTCGTCGGGACGCGCAGCGCGGTGTTCCTGCCCCTGCCCGATGCCGGCCTGATCGTCGTCGACGAGGAGCACGACGGCAGCTACAAGCAGCTCGACGGCATCCGCTACCACGCGCGCGATTTCGCGCTGTACCGCGGCCATGCGCTCGGCGTGCCGGTGGTGCTGGGCAGCGCGACCCCATCGATGGAGTCGCTGCGCAATGCGCGCACCGGCCGCTACACGCACCTGCACCTGCGCAAACGCGCCGGCGCCGCAAAGCCGCCTGCGGTGCGCGTCATCGACATCCGCAAGCGCGCACTCGACGCCGGCCTGTCCAACGACCTGATCGATTCGATCGCACGCACGCTAGAAGCCGGCGGGCAGGTGCTGGTGTTCAAGAACCGCCGCGGCTACGCGCCGGTGCTGCTGTGCCACGACTGCGGATGGACGGCCGAATGCCCGCGCTGCGATGCGTCGATGACGGTGCATGCGAAGGGCCGTCGCCTGCAATGCCATCACTGCGGCGCATCGAAACGCGCGCCGGATGCATGTCCGGACTGCGGTGGCCTCGCGCTTCAACCACAAGGTGCCGGAACCGAGAAGCTCGAGGAAACGCTGGCTGCCCGCTTTCCGCAAGTACCTGTGGTGCGCATCGACAAGGGCACCACGCGCAATCGCGATGCGCTTGCCGGGCACCTCGAAACACTAGGCGATGGTCCGGGCATCCTGATCGGCACGCAGATGCTCGCCAAGGGTCATGACCTGCCGGGGCTGACGCTGGTCGCCGTCGTCGGCATCGACGAAGGCCTGTTCAGCGCCGACTTCCGCGCGCCCGAAAAACTCGCGCAACTGCTGATCCAGGTGTCCGGACGCGCTGGCCGCGCCGAACAGGCCGGCGAAGTCGTCCTGCAGACGCATCACCCGGAACATCCACTGCTGCATACGCTGCTCACCGGCGGCTATTCGCTGTTCGCGGACGAGGAACTCGCGTTGCGCGAGGACGCGCACTTCCCGCCGTTCGCATACATCGCGATGTTCCGCGCCGAGGCACGCGACATGGACGCCGCCAACACGTTCCTTACCGAAGCACGCGCGCAGCTGCAGGCGACTCCAACCGGCACGCTGCTCACCGCGCACGGTCCGCTGCCCGCACCGATGCCACGACGCGCCGGTTTCCAGCGCGCGCAGCTCATTGTTTCGACGAATGCCCGGCCCGCGCTGCATGCGGCTCTCGACGCTGCGTTGCCGGCGATACGCGAATTGCCGGAAGCGCGAAAGGTGCGGTGGTCGCTGGATGTGGATCCGGTGGACCTGTATTAACTGCTGACGCGCGCCGCGTTAAGCTTTGCCCGCGACATCCGGAGAACGGAATCTCATGCGAACCTCGCCTTTACGGGTCGGCGCGTTGCTGACCCTCACGATGATGGGCTGCCGGCCCGACCCGTCGTCGACATCTGAACCCGCGTCCCATGCGGCCACGCAGCCCCCGTCCCCGGCACGACGCCTTGCGGACCCGCTTGCCGGCCTCGCATGCGACCCGCCACGCGCGGGTTGGGCGCGAACATGCACCGCCCCCGGCTACGCGATCACCGGCGCAGTCACGAACTGCGACACCGAGACCGCATCGCTCGCGAGCATCGCGGCCGGTGCAGAGCTGATGGACCGATTCCCATCGACGACGACGCCATCCGCGGTTGCCACGCTGTCGCCGGGTCAGATGGTGTGCATCCACTACCGCGCGCAGCCGAGCGACGATCGTCCAGGGTGGCGCTACGTAACCGCGATCGATGAGTCGATGGTCAAGGCATGCAAAGGCGAGTGCACGACGCCCCACGCCGCAGCGGCATGGGTGGGGCCGAAACCGCAGCTGCCCTGTCGCGTCACGCACGGTGCGTATTCGGCGGGGTGCCCGTCCGGCTGGATCCGCGCCGATCGCCTAGACGAGTATTCGATGGGCCTTCCGCCTGATGGCGAAACGGCAGCGCCAACTTTGAAGGAGGCCTACGAAACCGCCCTGCCGGACACGACCATCTACTCCGTCACGCAGGCGGCCGGATACGCCTGCGTCGTGGGCGCGCGACTCGACGACCTCGGTCGACAGAGCGCAATCGTGGCGAAGTTCGCGAACGGCGACACGACTCCCGTATGGACGACGCTCATTCCGCATGATTCCGACGTCTACGCTAACCGCGCCACCCATTGCGCCTGCGAGTCCGAGCGCTGCTACGTGCTCGTCGCGACCGACACACAGCCGGCACAGTCGACGTCGCAGACACTGATTTCGATCGCTCGGCTTTCGACGGCCGGGGCCATCGTCGGCACGCATGAGGTCACGACGATCCCGGGAGTGCCCGGAAACGCGAGTGCGTGGCTGGACGCCGGCTCGTCGCATTTCGTTCTGAAGGGCCAGTCGCTCGCGCTGGCCGGGCTGTGGCGAGCGTCACCTGAGGACGCGCCGCGTCCATTCACATTGCAGGTTTCTACGTTCTGACGCCAAGGAGGGCGCGATATGACGGACGACCGACTAACACCGCAACAGCAGTTCATCGTCGACCTGTATCCGGCGGCCATGCGCGTTTCGAAGGAAACGGGCATGTCATGGGAGCTGATCCTCGCCCAAGCAGCGCAGGAGACGGGCTGGGGCGAAAAGGTTCTACCAGGCACGCACAACATCTTCAACATCAAGGCGACCGCAGGCTGGCACGGGCAGTCGCGAACGTTCAATGTTCCGGAGTACGAAAACGGTCGTAAGGTCTGGTTGGACCAAGACTTCCGCGTTTACGCATCGACCGAAGGAGCGCTGCGCGATCGGGTCGCCTTCCTTCGAAACAATCCACGCTACGCACAGGCAGGCCTTTTCGACGCCGGGACCCAAGGCGACATGCGTCTGGAAGCGGCCGCGCTGCAGCGTGCGGGCTATGCAACCGACCCAGCGTATGCGGTGAACCTGGAACGGGTGTTCCGGGGCCCAACCATGCAACATGCACTCGAACTTGCGGGCGCCCAAGTGGCAATACGTGCGCCCGCGTCGCCCCAAGCCGCGATCGCGCCGGCAGTCCATTCAAGAACCGTGGGCGACCGCGATGCAACAGCCCGTGCTGCAATCCTGACAGAGGCGGATCGGCACTTCCTTCGCAGTGGCGATCGCTTCGAGTACGGGCGTTCAGACATGGAGCGCCACAACGGTGTGGGCAACCTGCGTACAGATCGCAGTCGCACAGAGCAGGATCTCGACCATGACGGGTACAAGGGCGTGGACTGCTCGTCGTTGGTATGGCGTGGCCTGAAGGATGCGGGCTACGGCGTGCCGGCGGCGCCGTTCACGACGCATGACCTGTTCCAGGCGCACGCACCAACACCCTACGCGCGCCAACATTTCGATGTGATTCCCGCGCAGGACGCGCGTGCACCTAATGGGTCGCTGCAGCCCGGCGACATCCTGATGTTCAAGGACCGCTTCAGCAGTAGCCAGCACGTAGCGATATTCAAAGGCTATGACGCGAACGGGCATATCCAGTTCATCGGTTCGCAAGTCGGCACCGGGCCTGCTGCGGTAACGATCGCGCCGCACTCGTATTGGGACGGCCACAATCAGGAGATCGTCGGCGCGCTCCGTGCGAAGCCCGGCTTCCACGTGCATGCCCGACTGCACGCGGAGCCCGCTATTGGAGAGCACGGCGGGACGCCGGCGCGGCGCGCTCACGGGGGAGACCAATCGCAGCCGAGTCCCGGCGTCGGTCTTCGCACCAACACTGCCGCGTCGTTGGCGCCAGGCGAACACGGCACGCCCGTGGCACGACTCCAAAGCCGCCTCTTCGAACTCGGCTACCGGGGAGAAGACGGCAGGCCGCTCGGTGTCGACGGTGAATTCGGTAGAGACACTTCCTTTGCGCTGAAGCAATTCCAGCGCGAGCATGGCCTGGAGGGCAAGGGTGTTGCCGGGCCGAAGACGGAAGCGGCGTTGGCACGCGCGGAACGGTCGCTGATGGCGGATCCATCTCATCCGCAACACGCCTTGTTCGAACAGGCGGTCGCGAAAGTGGCGGCCGCCGAGAGAGCGCAAGGCACGGCCGTCGGGCCGCATACCCGGCGCATCGCGGCAGCGTTGACGGTCGAATGCGTGCGCGAGGGCATCACGCGTATCGACCGCGTCGAAATCAACGATCGAAATACGCTCGCGCGTGCGGTCGAGAACCGACCGAACGATCGCGAAGCGGGGTTGGGCATCACCGACGCGATCAGCCTCGCGCAGGCGTCGAGGCAGCCGATCGCCGAAAGCAGCCGCCAAGCGCACGAGGTGGCAGTCAACGTACGGGCTCGCCAACAGGACCACGACCTGCAGATGAGGCGAACGGCCCCGGTGCCGGCGCTCTGAAATGCCGGAAGAGGGTGGCGGGCGGATCACGCGGTTCGCCCACCCACATTGACCGTGCATCACGTCGCACCGGCGATAATCGCGCAATGACGACTCTTCTCGATGCACTGCGCGCCCATTCCACCATCGTCGCCGACACCGGCGACATCGATGCCATCGCCCGCTTCCGCCCGCTGGATGCGACGACCAACCCGTCGCTGTTGCTGAGGGCCGCCGGCCTGCCGGCTTATGCGCCGCTCCTGCACGCGGCCGTCTCCGGCGCGCAGGGCTCTGATGACTCGACACGCGTCGCCGACGCATCCGACCGGCTCGCCGTCGCCATCGGCGGCGAAATCCTCAAGCTCATTCCCGGGCGCGTTTCCACTGAAGTAGACGCGCGTCTTAGCTTCGATACCGACGCCACCATCGCCAAGGCGCATCGACTCGTCGAGCTCTACGACGACACGGGCATCGGGCGCGATCGCCTCCTGATCAAGATCGCCGCGACATGGGAAGGCATCCGCGCCGCGGAACAACTCGAACGCGAAGGCATCCACTGCAACCTGACGTTGCTGTTCTCGTTCGCCCAGGCCGTTGCCTGCGCCGAGGCAGGCGTCTACCTGATATCGCCGTTCGTGGGCCGCATTTTCGACTGGCATGTCTCGAGCGGCGCAGCGAAGCCGGCGACGCCGCAGGAGGACCCCGGCGTCCAATCCGTCACGCGCATCTGGCAGTGGTACAAGCGCCACGGCTACGACACCGTCGTGATGGGCGCGAGCTTCCGCAATGTCGGGCAGATCACCGCGCTCGCGGGATGTGATCGACTGACGATCTCGCCTGAGCTGCTTGCCGAGTTGCAATCGAGCACCGCAGCGATGGACTGTGCGCTGGTACACGACGGCGAACGTGACGCCGCGCCTGCGCAGCTTGAGGAGGCGACGTTCCGCTGGCAGCACAACGAAGATGCGATGGCGACGGAAAAGCTGTCGGACGGAATCCGCAAATTCGCGCAGGACCAGGTGAAGCTGGAAAAGCTGCTTGCTGCGAAGTTTACGTCTGTGTAACTCAGTAGGCATTGCCAGAGGCACGAATTCGGTTGCGGCAAGTGCAGGAGTGCCCGGCAATTCGAAGCTCGCTTCTTGTGTTCGAACGTCATCGCGCCACGGCCGCCCGCTCTTGCGTACGTACCAGCCGCGCGAGGGGATCGCGCGTCCTGACGTGAGGAGGTTTCGGCCTACGGGACCCTCGTCACACCTTCAAGGACGATCGACGTGAAGTGCGCGCGGTACAGATGAGCCCCATGCGTTACGAATAGGGGCACAACCACAGCATCGATGCGATCAGCGCGGAGGCGAGCGTGCAATCCATTGCAGATCGAGCCGCCAGCTGCGCCTAGTGGCGATCGGTGCGCAAGCACAGCGTCTGGATCCGCAGTCCGCGCAGGCGCTTACGCCGCCGTCTCCCGGGCTGGCGCGTTGAGTTGGGGAGCCGCGCGCGCGCGGCCGGGCCCGTGCGCTTCACGGACTGATCGGCAGCGGCAGGATCCGTGCAGCGACGCGTCCGGCATCGACGCGGAGTTCGCCCACGGTCACCGGCAGCGTGAAGCGCCGACGTCCCGCGCTGCCGGGGTTCACGACGAGCACGTGGCCGCGCATCTCGATAAGCGGCTTGTGCGAATGTCCGGCGACGATGACGTGGATGCATTCGGCCGGTAGCGGTTCGGCGAGACTTTTCAGCTCGTGCAGCATGTAGATGTCGATGCCGCCGAGGTGAACCAGGCGCGTGTCGGGCAGCGCTGATGCCCACGCTGCGGTGTCGTTGTTTCCGCGGATCGAAGTTACCGGCGCGACGGCTTCGAGCCCCGCGAGCACGTCGGCGCCGCCGATGTCGCCGGCATGCAGGATGTGGTTGCAGCCGCGCAGCGCAGCGACCGCTTCCGGTCGCAACAGGCCGTGTGTGTCCGCGATGAGGCCGATGCGCATCAGCCGCTTCGCTCGCCGGCGTAGCGGCGTCGGCGCTTCGACGTTGGCAACGCCACAAAGCTGGCGACGGTGTCGCTCACGACGCCTCCGTCGAGCAACGCGCCGTCGACGCGGACGGCATGTACGCGGCGCAACAGCGCGCCCGCGTGTGCGCGGCGGGGTCCGTCAAGTTGCGCGCCGAGCGCACTCCGCGCGGGCCGCGGCGCGCATCTCCCCGACGTCTTGCACTGACGCGCGGCGTGTACATCAGTGGCGGCGGTCGCGGTTCCAGCCGAACAGGCGTGCGAGTCCGCGCGGCTGCCGCTCGGACGCGACGGTAGCGTCGCCCCGTCCAGCGTCGTGCGCCTGCTCCGCGGCGATGACGGCAAGGCGGCCGTCGAGTTCGGCGATCAGTTCGTCGAGAACGTCGCCGGTCGAGCGGTCGGGCCAGCGCTGCAACGCGTCCATTCCCATCTGCACGAACTCGGCGCGCGTGGGCGGAGGCAGGTCGAGTTCATGCGACGCGAACCAGCGATCGAAGCGCAGGCTCACTTCGCCGGCCGCCGTGGCGGGGTCGACCACATGCGAGGTCCGAGGGTTCTGCTCCATGTCGCCGGCTCCCGATTGACGCCCCCCGTATAGCCGACCGCGCAGACGAGGCGCGTGAGCGGCGGCGCGTCCGCGGTATGTGGCGGCGCGGCTCGGCGCTGGTTGGAATCGGCCTGCGGCCGTCCGCAGAACGCGAACGGCCCGGTCTCCCGGGCCGTCAACGGGACCGCGTTCAAGCCGGCTTACGCGACGAACAACGCGCGCATCTTCTTCAGCGCGTTCGCCTCGATCTGGCGGATGCGTTCGGCCGACACGCCATATTCGTCGGCCAGTTCCTGCAAGGTGATCTTGTTGTCGCTGTCGAGCCAGCGGCGCTTGATGATGTCGCGCGAACGCGCATCGAGCTCGGCCAGGCCTTCGCGCAGCACGTCGAGCTTGTCGCCTTCCTCGTCTTCGCGCTCGTAGAGCTGGGACGGATCCTCGCCCTGCGTCGCCAGATAGGCGACCGGCGACGGCGGGCCGTCCTCGTCGCCGTCATCCGGTGCATCGAAGCCGATGTCGCGCCCCGACAGCCGCGACTCCATCTCGCGCACCTCGCGTTCGGACACCTTCAGGTCGGCTGCGATCGCACGAACTTCCTCGGCATTCATCCAGCCCAGGCGCTTCTTGCTCTTGCGCAGGTTGAAGAACAGCTTGCGCTGCGCCTTGGTGGTCGCGACCTTGACGATGCGCCAGTTCTTCAGGATGAACTCGTGCATCTCGGCGCGGATCCAGTGCACCGCGAAACTGACCAAGCGCACGCCCTGGTCGGGGTCGAAACGCTTGACCGCCTTCATCAGGCCGATGTTGCCTTCCTGGATGAGGTCGGCGATGCCGAGGCCGTAGCCGTTGTAGCCACGCGCGACATGCACCACGAAGCGCAGGTGCGAATGCACCAGCTCGCGGGCGGCGTCGAGATCCTCGCCGTCTCGGAAACGGCGCGCGAGTCGCTGCTCATCGTCGACGCTCAGCACCGGGATACGGTTCACCGCGCCGATATAGGCGTCGAGCGAACCAAGCGGGCTCAGCTTCGTCGGGAACAGGACGGGAAAGTTCTGGGCGACGGGAACAGGGGAGGCTGTCTGGGTCATGGGCTCTAGATTAGCAGTCGGCCCCTTTGACTGCTAAAGGGCCCGGGGTTCCGGAGTGTTGCGCTGGTGGAACGAGGAGCGGTCGATGGTGCCTATAGGTGCGTGCAGCGTAGGTAAAACCGGCCGTGGCGGCCTGAACAGTGACCATGCGGCCGTCATGACGGCTTTTCCACCCCCACCGATGGCAGGGGTGGGGCCGGCCGCTACACTCGGCCGCGAATGACCAAGAAATCCAGATCCACCTCGTTCGACATCGCCTTCCGGGCGGGCGTATCCCAAGCGACCGTTTCCCGGGTGCTGCGCGGCAGCCCGCTCGTCAACGAGGAGACCCGCAAGCGGGTCGAAGCCGTCGCGCGCGAGCTCAATTACAAGGTCGACCGACGCGCCTCGAGCCTGCGGACGCAGAAGTCCGGCACGCTCGCGCTGCTGCTGTTCGAGGATCCGACCCCGGACGAGTCGCACATCAACCCGTTCTTCCTGGCGATGCTGGGCTCGATCACCCGCGCCTGCGCCCGCCACGGCCAGGACCTGCTGGTGTCATTCCAGCAGCTGTCCGAGGACTGGCACTCCGATTACGAGGACTCGATGAAGGCCGACGGGCTCATCCTGCTCGGCTACGGCGACTACGAGGCGTATCGCGACAAGCTGTCGGCGCTGGTCGAGCGCGGCACGCATTTCGTGCGCTGGGGCGCGGTGGCTGCCGACCAGCCCGGGGTCTCGATCGGCTGCGACAACATGCACGGCGGGCAACTGGCGGCGCAGCACCTGCTGGCCTGCGGTCGACGCACGATCGCCTTCGTCGGACACGCCTCGTCCCACTACCCCGAGTTCTTCGATCGGTACCACGGCTGCGAAGCAGCGCTGTCTGAGGCGGGCCTGTGCCTGGACCCGTCGCTGCAGGTCGATGCCGAGACCAGCGAGGAAGCGGGCTACGCGGCGGCGGTGCAACTGCTGGCGCGCGGCCGCCCGTTCGACGCGATCTTCGCCGCCAGCGACCTGATCGCCATCGGCGCGATGCGCGCATTGCACGAGGCGGGGATCCGAATTCCCCACGACGTATCGGTGGTCGGGTTCGATGACATTCCGATGGCCCGGTTCAGCACCCCGCCGCTGACGACGGTGATGCAGGACACCACGCGCGCCGGCCAGCTGCTCGTGGCCACGTTGATGCAGCTGGTGCGTGACGAGCCGGCGGAGAGCGCGATGCTGCCGGCCGCGCTGGTGGTCAGGAAATCTTCGTTTACGTTGGGATGACTTGGGCGCAGGCCGCGCACGACCGCAGCGGTCGCGAACGCGATCGCGCCCTCGGGTTGGAGACCGACGCCGAACGCGCGCGGCAACCGAAACTGCCGAACCGACTGCGACACCCATGACTCACGACGCCAGCGGGCCGCGGCGCGCGCGTCGTCTGTCGCTGCACTCCCTGTAGGACGCAGGCACTCGCGATCGCGGCACCGGGGCTACTGCCGCCGCGGCTTTCCCCACCAGCGCCGCAACTCAGCGGCGCGACTTGCGCGCCTCGGCCTGCTGCAGCTGCTCGCGAAGCCCATCATCCAGCACACCCGCAGAGAGCACGTAGACCTCCACCCCATGCGCGGGCACAGTGGCCGCGAGTGCGTGGCCGGCTGCAATCGTCGTCGTGCCGCCGCCGATCGCCGCGTGCCACTCGCCGGGCTGCAGCCATCGATCGATGCGGAAGTCGGCGGGCGCGTCCCCCTTGTTGAGCAGCACGAGTGCGATCTGCGCGACGCCGGCCGACTGCGCGACGCGATAGAACGCGGCACGGTCTCCCTTGAACTCCAGGTTTACCTGCAGGCCGCGCTGCAGCGCCGGTGTCGATGCGCGCACCCGCGCGATTCGTCGCAGCGCGTCGTGGATCGGATGCGTCTTTGCCTGCGCGATGCGCGCTTGGCCGAAATAGTTCCGGTTGCCCGTGTGCTCGACCGCGCCACGCTCGAACCCGATCTCCGAGCCGTAATAGATCACTGGAATGCCGCGCGCGGTGAACAGGAAGTTGTGCGCGTCGATGAAACCGGCGTCGCTCGCATCGAGGCGGGCCATGTCGTGGTTGTCGTAGAACGTCATCAGCTCGTACGGATTCGCGTACGGGCCGTCGGTGAGGTAGAGACGCTCGGCGATGCGCTCGTAGCCGGCCCGCTTGCGGCCGAAGACCTCGACGAGCCGCTCCTTCAGCGGGAAGTCCAACACGCTCACGTCTGCGTTCCGCGGCAGCGTATGCATGGCGATCGTCGCGGCGTCAGTGTCGAACGCTTCGCCGAACATGAAGAAGCGCGGGTACTTCGCGCGGATGCGCGTGGTGAACGCATGCCAGAACGTGTTCGGCATCCAGCCGATGGTGTCGATGCGGAAGGCGTCCGCACCCTGGTCGATCCACTTCGAGTACGCACCGACGAAGTACTCGAGCACCGCCGGCTCGTTCTCGTTGAGGTCCGACAACTGCGCGAGCCCGCCCGAGGTGTTGTACCAGCGGTGCAGCGGGTTGTTGTTCGGGTCCAGCTTCGCCGGCGGCAGGTTCTGGTGATTGGCGAGAAGCTCACCGTCGGCGCCGAAAATCTTCCCGTATTTCGGCTGGTCGCTCGGCATGGTGTAAGCGGGCGACCCGTGGTTGAGCACGATGTCGAGCACGGTCTCGAGGCCGTGCTGGCGCAAGCCCGCCGTCAACCCGCGAAAATCGAGGTCGGCGCTCGGCAGGTGTTCGTCCAGCACGTAGAAGTTGTCGCCCCAGTAGCCGTGGTAGCCGGTCTTGCCGCGATCGGTCCACATGCCGCCCCAATGCACGGGCTCGCCGCCGGTGAACGCCTCGTCGGGATTGTCGACGATGGGCGTGATCCACACCGCGCCAAAGCCCATGTCGTGGATGTAGTCGGCGTTATCGAGCACGCCTTTGAAATCGCCTCCCATGTAGCCCACGTTGTCGCTGCGACCCTTGGGCGCGCCGGGCGTCGGGCGGTCGAACGTGTGCAGCGCCTTGCCGCCCTGCTCACGATGATCATTGGACGGATCGCCGTTGACGAAACGGTCGGTCATCAGGAAATAGATCGCATTGCTCGCGAACGGCTCGGTGGTGCCGATGAATTCGCGGGCGGCCATTCGCACGGGCGCCGCTGCGTGCGCAGGCAGCGACACGGCGACCGCCAGCGCCAGTGAGAGGCGCGCGAAACCCGCGACGCGGTTCACGGCGTCACCGCCAACTGGCCACGCGGCTCCGGCTCGCGCACGCGAAGCACGCAGAGCCCGGCGACGATCATGCTCACGCCGCCGATCGCCAATGCGTCGATCGGATGGCCGCCGAACACGTGGTCGACGAGGAATCCCAGCACCGCGACCGCGACCAGCTGCGGAATCACGATGAAGAAATTGAAGATGCCCATGTACACGCCCATCTTCGCGGCCGGCACGCTGTCGGACAGCAGCGCATACGGCAGCGACAGGATCGACGCCCAGGCGAAGCCGACGCCGACCATCGACAGCAGCAGCCAGTGCGGGTCGCGGATGAACACCATCGACAGGAGGCCGGCACCGCCGAGCAGCGAATTGAACAGGTGCGTGCGGCGCAGTCCGATGCGGTGCGCCATGCGCGCGATGAACACGGCCGCGACGGCCGCGAACGCGTTGTAGGCCGCGAACAGCACGCCGACCCAGTTGGCGCCCTCGTTGTACGCCGCGGAGGTGGGATCGGAACTGCCGAAGTGCACCGAGGTGACCGCGCCCGTGGTGTAGATCCACATGGCGAACAGCGCGAACCAGGAAAAGAACTGGACGACGGCGAGCTGCCGCATGGTCGCCGGCATGTCGTAGAGGTCGTCCATGATCTGGTCGAACGCGCCGGCGCCGCGCGTCATCGTGCGTGCCAGCAACATGAGCCCGTACGCGGCGATCAGGCCACCGAGCACGTACAGCTGCTTGTCGAGGCCATTGGCATAGACGAGCAACAGCAGTGCGGCGCCCGCCACGAGCCAGGCGAACGCGCTCGCGCGCATTCGGGCCGGCACGCGCGTGCGGATCGGCTGCGGCGGCGCTTCGTCCCAGCGGTCGAGCTCGCCCGGCGGGTATTCGCGCGTGCGCAGGATGGTCCAGCCGATCGCGAGCAACAGCACCAGGCCGCCGAAATAGAACGAGTAGCGCACGGTGTCGGGCACCATGCCGGCGCCGGTGGTGTTGGCGACGCCGAACCGAGTCAGCAGATAGGGCAACAGGCTCGCCACCACCGAGCCCACGCCGATGAAGAAGCTCTGCATCGAGTAGCCGGTGGCGCGCTGCTCGACGGGCAGCTGGTCGCCGACGAATGCGCGGAACGGCTCCATCGAGATGTTGATGGACGCATCCAGCATCCACAGCAGGCCGGCCGCGACCCACAGCGTCGGCGAATTCGGCATCGCCAGCAGCGCCACCGTGGCCAGCAGCGCGCCGACGAGGAAATACGGGCGGCGTCGGCCGAGCCGCGTCCAGGTGCGGTCGGAGAAGTGCCCCACGATCGGCTGCACGATCAGTCCGGTGAGCGGCGCGGCGATCCACAGCATCGGCAACTGGTCCATGTCGGCGCCCAGCGTCTGGAAGATGCGGCTGACGTTGGCGTTCTGCAGCGCGAAGCCGAACTGGATGCCGAGGAAGCCGAAGCACATGTTCCAGATCTGCCAGAACGTGAGCCGCGGCTTGGATTGCGTGGTGGGATTCATGAACCGCCCTGCGATGCGCCTGTCGGCGAGTGTGGTGCAAGCGCTGCGAGAAACCGGTGTGCGGTGCAGCATCGCGACGGTCGCGGTACAGCGTGGCCGCATGGTAGTCAGCGCGATGCCTGCACATTTTCCGCTGCAAACGTATTCAGCGCGGAACCGCCGGGTTCGCCGCGCATGCTCCGCTGCCGCGTGGAATCCTCCGCGGACGGGGCGCAGGGCAACGGGAACAGGCATCGATGACGACGAAGCGCTGGTGGCGAGGCGCGGTGATCTACCAGATCTACCCGCGCAGCTTCCTCGATACCGACGGCGACGGCATCGGCGACCTGCCGGGCATCGTCGACAGGCTCGACTACGTCGCCAGCCTGGGCGTCGACGCGATCTGGATTTCGCCGTTCTTCAAGAGCCCGATGGCCGACTTCGGCTACGACATCGCCGATTACCGCGACGTGGACCCGATGTTCGGCACGCTCGCGGACTTCGATCGCCTGCTCGCCAAGGCGCATTCGCTCGGGCTCAAGGTGATGATCGACCAGGTGCTGAGCCACACCTCGGCGCAGCACGAGTGGTTCCAGGCGAGCCGCGGCGCGCGCACCGGCGACAAGGCCGACTGGTATGTCTGGGCCGATGCGAAGCCCGACGGCACGCCGCCCAACAACTGGCTGTCGCTGTTCGGCGGCGTGGCCTGGCAGTGGGAGCCGCGCCGCCACCAGTACTACCTGCACAACTTCCTCGTCGAGCAGCCGGACCTGAACTTCCACAACCCGGCGGTGCAGCAGGCGCAGCTGGACAACGTGCAGTTCTGGCTCGACCGCGGCGTCGACGGTTTCCGCCTCGATGCGATCAATTTCTGCTTCCACGACGCGCAGCTGCGCGACAACCCGCCCAAGCCCGAGCACCTGCGCACCGGACGCGGCTTCTCACCTGACAACCCGTACGCGTTCCAGTACCACTACTACAACAACACGCAGCCCGAATGCCTGGGCTTCATCGAGGGCGTCCGCGCGCTGATGGATCGCTATCCGGATGTCGCCGCGCTAGGGGAAATCTCGTCGGAGGACTCGCTGGCGACGATGGCCGAGTACGTGCAACCCGGCCGGCTGCACATGGGCTATTCGTTCGAGCTGCTCACCGACGACTTCAGCGCCGCGTATATCCGCGGCACGGTCGAGCGACTGGAAGCGGGCATGCCGGATGGCTGGCCGTGCTGGGCCATCAGCAACCACGACGTGCAACGCGCGGTGACGCGGTGGGGCGGCACCGGCTTCAACGAATCGCTGGCGCGGCAGTTGGTGGCGCTGGTGTGTTCGCTGCGCGGCTCGGTATGCCTCTACCAGGGCGAGGAACTGGGCCTGCCCGAAGCCGACGTGCCCTACGAGATGCTTCGGGATCCCTATGGCATCGCGTTCTGGCCCGCGTTCAAGGGCCGCGACGGTTGCCGCACGCCGATGCCATGGAACGGGGCTGAACGAGCCGGCTTCAGTGACGGACAGCCGTGGTTGCCGGTCGCCGAGACCCATCACGCGCGCAGCGTGGCCGCCCAGGACGCGGACCCTGACTCCGTGCTGCACGCGGTGCGCGCCTTCCTGCGCTGGCGGCGCACGCAGCCGGCGCTGGTCGAAGGCGCGATCCGTTTCCTCGACACCCCCGAGCCGGTGCTCGCGTTCGAGCGCGAGCACGCGGGACAGCGGCTCCTGGTCGCGCTGAACCTGTCGGCGACGGCGGTCGACTGCGCACTGGATGTTCGCGTCGAGACGGTGATCGACGCCCCCGGCGTCGCCTCAGGGTGCCTGCAGGAGGGCCGCCTGGCGCTGCCTGCCCACGGCGTGCTGTACGCGATGCTGGCCTGAGTGCAATGCGCGCGCTGCGTACGCCTGCGTCGACGCTGCCGGAACCGTCGCTGGCGGGGGTGAAGGG
>NZ_VTRV01000064.1 GCF_008274655.1 Cognatilysobacter lacus
CGGCGACGCTCGTTGGGTGCCAACAGCTGCGGTGATGGCCGCGCGGGCGCGCCGTCGGGCAATGCACCGTCGCGGATGAAGGCGCGCGCCGCGTTCCAGTCGGGCAGGCCCGGCGCCCAGAAACCGACGCCTTCGATGGCGGCCGACAGCCTCATGCGTCCACCCGGCCGAACAGCAGCGAGCAGTTGTTGCCGCCGAAGCCGAAGGAATTGTTCATGGCGTAATCGATCGGGTGGGTGGCATCGTCGAAGCGTATCTGCGGACCGCATACGGCGTCGGGCGACGTCGAGCCCAACGTGCCCGGCAGCTCGCCGGACTCCAGCGCCAGCAGCGCGATCACGGATTCGACGATGCCGGCGGCGCCGAGCGTGTGGCCGGTGTACGCCTTCGTCGAGCTGGCATGCAGCGTGTCCGGGAACACGGCCTTGACCGCCAGCGACTCGGCGCGGTCGTTGGCCGGCGTCGCGGTGCCGTGCAGGTTGAGGTAGCCGACATCCGCTGCGTCGATCCCGCCGCGCGCGAGCGCCTGTCGCATCGCCAGCTGCGCGCCGAGGCCTTCCGGATGCGGCGCCGACATGTGGTGGGCGTCGCTCGACTCGCCGTAGCCGCGTAGCTGCAGGCCGGGCTCGCCGTCGACCGCGCGTTCGACCAGCGCGAAGCCGCCGGCCTCGCCCAGCGACAGGCCGTCGCGGGTTGCGTCGAACGGCCTGCATGGATTCTTCGACACCAGCTGCAGCGAATTGAAGCCGAACAGCACGCTGCCGCAGAGCGTGTCGACGCCGCCGACGATCGCTGCATCGACGACGCCGGCCTCGATCAGGCGTGCTGCCTGCGCGAACACCTTCGCGCTCGACGAGCACGCCGTCGCAACCGTGATGCACGGGCCGCGCGCGCCGGTGGCCGCCTGGACGAAATCGCCGGGCGAATGCACGGTGTGCACGATCGCGCGGCGCAGCTCGGGTGGAAACGCAGGCGTGCCATCGCTGTCCGGCACGAGGTGCGCGTAGGCGTCCTCGGTCGCGCCGATGCTGGAGGTCGAAGTTCCAATCACGACGGCGACGCGCTCCGCACCGTACTTCGCGACCGCCGCCTGCGTAGCCGTCAACAGCCCGTCCTGCTGCAACGCGAGCCAGGCCAGCCGGTTGTTGCGGCATTCCCACTTCCACCATGACGCCGGCAGCGGGCTGTCTTCCAGGCCGTCGACGCGGCCGATCCAGCATTCGAGCCGCGCCGTGCCGAAGTCGTTCGGACGCAGGCCGCCGCGCCGCGCGCGCAGTGCGGCGCGATGCGCGTCGAGCCCGCGGCCGAGCGCGCTGGTCGCGGTGAACGCCCGGATCGCCATGGCTGGCATCGGTCTGACTTCGGACGGCGTCACGTCGGCACTCCTCGGGGGGTCGTGAAGTATGCCAGCCGTCATCCTTCACGCTTTGCTCATGGCGTATCCTGCGACGCGACGGCCCTCCGGGGCCGACTCCCGAAGACGATGTCCTCCCGCGTCCGACACCAGTTTTCCCTGTTCAGGGACCGCGACGTGCTCTTTACGGGCCTCGTCACGCTGGCGGCCTGCGTGCTGAGCGTGGGCCTCGTCTATGTCGGCTATCTGGTGCACGTGGTGCGCACGGCGCGCCGCGCCCGCTGCGCGCCGCACGAGGGCTCTCACCTGCTGCTGTTCGGCAAGCATTCGCCGCAGGGCCGGGTCGACGGCGATTTCGCCGCCCGCCTGGACCGCGCCGCGATCCTGTGGCGCGAACATCCGACGCGCCGTTTCGTGCTGCTCGGCGGCGGTGCGGTGGGCGAGCTGACCGAGGCGGAAGTGGCGCAGCGCGAGCTGGTCGCACGCGGGCTGTCGCCCGATGCGCCGCTGCAGCTGGAATCGCGATCGCGCGACACCCTTCAGAACCTGCGCAACGCCCGACACATGCTTGGCGGCGCGGTGCGCGGCCGGGTGATCCTGCTGAGCAGTCGCTATCACCTCGCACGCTGCGGACTCATCGCGCGCCAGCTTGGCTTCGATGTCGAGCTTTGCGCGGCCGAGAACTCGCTGCCGCTCGGGCCCGGCACGCTGCTGCGCCTCGTCGGCGAGGCCGCCTACATCTGCTGGGCGGACATCGGCACGCGCTGGGCGCGCTTCACGCACAACGACCGGATGCTGGCGCGCGTGACCTGACGCGTTGCGGCTTGCGTAAAGAAGAACGCCCGCATCGCTGCGGGCGTTTGCATTTTGCGCCGGGCGCGGTGGCTCAGCCCTTCGACTTCGCCTTCTGCTGCGGCACGAACTGCTCGCGCACCGCCTTGGCCAGCAGCCGCGGCGGCAGCAGGCCCTGGTCGAGCAGGAAGTCGTTGAATGCCTTGCGGTCGAAACGGTCGCCGAGCGCGATCTCGGTTTCGGTGCGCAACTGCATCAGCTGGCTGTAGCCGTAGAAATAGCTGCCGGCCTGACCCGGTGAATTGACCGAGTAACGGTCGATTTCCTGGCGCGCCATCGCCTTCGACAGGCCGACCTTGTTGACCAGCCAGTCGAACGCGGTGTCGCGATCGGTGAGACCGAGGTTGATCATCGGGTCGAGGATCGCGCGGCTCGCGCGGAGCAGGCGCAGCTGCTGCGCGATCAGCTGGCCGTCGAGCGGCTCGTACGGGACCATCTCGGCCTCGGCGTACAGCGCCCAGCCCTCGACGTTGACCGAGTTGAACGCGTACAGCGTCCGCGCCAGCGAGATGCCGCGCTCGACCATCGCGGTGAACTGCAGCTCGTGGCCCGGGCGGCCTTCGTGCGCGGACAGCGTCCACGCGCCGGCGGGATAATTGAAGTCGTCGTAGGGGCCGTCGGCGCCGGCGTTGGGGTTCGACAGCGGCAGCACGAACGTGCCCTGCTGGCCGGTGTTGCCCACCAGCGGCGCGGGCAGGAAGTGCGGGGCGGGCTGCTGCGCGTTCTCGGCCGGCGTGCCCACGCGCATCTGCATCGGGCGATTGGGCAGGCTCACCACCCGGTTGGCAGCGATCAGTCGATCGAGCTCCGGCATCACCACGGTGCGGTAGTGCGACTCGATCTTGTCGTCGGCGATCGGCGTCTTCTTCAGGTGGCGGATCACGTCGACGTAATCCGTGTCGGTCCAGCCATGGGCCTTCGCCACCAGCGGGGCGATCTGCTGCATCGCGTTGCGCGTTTCGGCGAACTCCATCTGCGCGCGCTCGATCAGCGTGTGCGGATCGATATCGATGCCGACGTTCTTCAACGACAGCGCGTACAGCGCCGGCGGCAGCGAGTACGTGGTGCGCGCGTTGGGCAGCACGGTCGCCTTCGTCCACGCCGCGTAGTCGGCCAGTTGCGTGTCGAGTTGCGCGAGCGCCGGGCCGGCGTCCAGCTTGTACTTGTCGAAGAGCTGCTTGATGCCTGCGCGATAGGTCGCGAGGTTGTCGAGGGACTGCTGCACCTCCACCTGCGTCGGCATCAGCAGGCCGGCTTCGGTGCGCTCCTCGTAGCGCTGGCGCGCGAGCGTGGTCAGCGGGCTACTGCCCGGCGCCATGCCGACGTAGGCCTGCAGGCGCTTGACCGCCATCGCGCGGCGCGCCGGCGGCGTCTGGTCGGACAGCAGGCCCTGCAGGCCGCCAAAGACCGTCTGGCCGACGTCGAGCCACGGCCGCGTCATCTTTTCGTTGATCGTGCTGGCTTCGATCGCGTCGTCGGCCGCCTGCACGAGGATCTCGAGGTCCTGGCGCACGTTCGGGTCCTTCTCCGTCGCGAGCTTGGCGCGCAGCTGGTCGCGCGCCGAAGCGGTGGCGGCGCGGTAGCGGGCGGCGTAGCCGGGCCCGTAGTCGGACACCTTGTCGTCGAAGCCCGGCACGCCGAAGAACGAGAGCTGCTCGGGCTGGAACGGGCCCTGCGCCTTGAGCAGGATCTGCGCGTAGTCGTTGCTGCGCGTGACCCACGCAGGCGTCGACCTGGGGGCGGTCTTGACGGGCGCGGGGGCAGGCGCGGCGAGGGCGAGGCCTGGCGTGGCGAGTGCCAGCGCGAGCGCGAGGACGAGGGGCTTGGTCATGGCGATGTCGACTCCGGTGAGGCACCGAGGATGGCGTGGCCGCGGCAAGCGGCCATGCGCCGAAGGTCACGCCGGTCGGCGGGCGCGACGGTGGGGTATGGGCCGGTCGCGGGACGACCGGCCGGGTGTCAGGGCTTCAGGCACCGCGCCAGGAAGCCGTCGGTCATCTTCAGGCGATGCAGCAGGTCCTTGCCCTTGAGGCCGTGCTTGGCGCCTGGATAGGTCATCAGTTCGAACGGCTGCCCGCGCTGCTGCAACGCGCTCATCAGCGCGGTGGAATTGGTGAACATGACGTTGTCGTCGGCCATGCCGTGCAGAAGCAGCAGCCGGGGCGCGTTGTCGCCCACCAGCCCGTCGATGTGCTCGAGCACGCGCGCCGCCTTGTAGCCCGCGACGTTCGACTTCGGCAGGTCCATGTAGCGTTCGGTGTAGTGCGTGTCGTACAGGCCCCAGTCGGTGACCGGCGCACCGGCGACGCCGCACGCGTAATCGCCCTGGCCGCGCGCGAGCAACATCAGCGTCATGTAGCCGCCGTTGCTCCAGCCGTAGACGCCGACGCGTTGCTTGTCGATGCCCGGCTGCGACGTCAGCCAGTGCAGCGCTGCGCGCTGGTCGTCGACCTCCACCGTGCCTTGCCTGCCGTACAACGCGCCGCCGAATGCCGCGCCGCGGCGCGGCGTGCCGCGATTGTCGACCGAGAACACCACGTAGCCATGCTGCGCGAAGTACTGGTTGAGGTCGGGCTGCCACGTCTCCTTCACCGTCTGCGCGGCCGGGCCGCCGTACACGTTGACGATTACCGGATACGACTTCGATGCATCGAAGCCGTCCGGCTTGATCAGGAAGTAATGCAGCGGCGTGCGGCCATTTGCGGCTTTCACCGTGCCGAATTCCATCGGACGCTGCGCGGCGCGGTACGGCGCGTACGGGTGCTTCGGATCGGAAAGATCGTTCTTCACCAGAGTGGCGACTTCGCTGCCGTCGGCGCGATGCAGCACCAGCTGCGGCGGCGTGGTCGGGTTCGACCAGTTGTCGACATAGACGCTCGCGTTCGCGGCAAAGGTCGCCGCATGCCAGCCGGCTTCCTTCGACAGGCGTTCGATCGCGCCGCCAGCTAGAGGCACGCGGTACACCTGCGACTGGGTCGGCGATTCACGGCCGGCGCTGAAATACACCCAGCCGTTCTTCTCGTCGACCGCCAGCACGCTGTCGACCGGCCAGTCGCCCGAGGTCAGCGCCTGCGCCTTGCCGGCGGTGTCCACGACATACAGATGCTCGAAACCGCTGCGCTCGCTGCTCCACAGGAAGCGTCCGTCCTTCAGGAAACGAAGCGCATCGTGCAGCGGCACCCAGGTCTTCGCGTGCTCGGTGACCAGCGTGCGCTGCCTGCCGTTGTCTAGATCGGACTCGATCAGCTCGAGCGTGCGCTGGTCGCGCGACTGGCGCTGGAACGCGATGTGCCTGGAATCGCGCCAGTTCACGCGGGCGAGGTAGATGTCGGGGTTGCTGCCGAGGTCGACCCAGCGCGCGGCCTTCGACGCGCCGGACGGATCGATCACGCCCAGCTTGATCGCCACGTTCGTGTCGCCGGCCGCGGGGTAGCGCTGCTCGACCACTTCGGTGCGATCGGGATACACCTCGTAGCGCTTCTGCACCGGCACCTTCGATTCGTCGATGCGTGCGAAGGCGATGGCGCTGTCGTCGGGCGCCCACCAGTAGCCGGTGTGGCGGTCCATCTCCTCGTCGGCGACGAACTCGGCCTCGCCGTTGCCGATGGTGCCGCCGCCGTCGAAGGTGAGCTGGCGCTGCGTGCCGGTCGCGAGATCGATCACCCACAGGTTGCGGCCGCGCACGAAGCTGACGTATTTGCCTGCGGGCGAGAGCTTCGGATCGGTCGCGAAACCTTCCTTGTTGGTGAGCTTGCGGACCGCGTCCTTGCCGGGCTTCGCGAGGTCGTAGAGATACAGGTCGCCGCCGAGCGGGAACAGCAGCGTGCGGCCGTCAGGCGCGAACTGGTAATCGACGATGCCGCTCAGCGCGCTGATGCGCTGGCGCTCGCGGCGCGCCTTTTCCTCGTCGCTCAATACTTCAGTGCCGGGCAGCACGTCGTCGGAATCGACGAGCAGCTGCGTCCGGCCGCTCGCGATGTCGTACGCCCACAGGTCGAGCCGGTTGCGGTCGCGTTCCTTGCCGCGCAGGAACGTCACGCGCGTGCCGTCGGGCGAGACCTTCGGCCGCAGCAGGCTGGGGCCCGACAACGGCGCGTCGCCGGCAAGCGCTTCGAGCGTCAGTTTTCGGGGCGAGGCCGGCGTGTCGGCGTGGGCGTTGGGCAGGCTCAGGGCGGCACTCATGAGCAGGGCAGGAAGGACAGCACGAAGCCGGATTCGGTTCATGGGAGCGCATTGGCGGAAGTCGGGCGAGTGTAGGGCGAGCGGCTGTCGTCGTCGCGATGCGCCCTTCACGGCGGCGGTGTCGATCGCAGAGAGCGAGACCGGCGTGCGACCGCCCGCCCGTACACTGTCGCCATGGATGTTTCCCACCTGATCGACGCGCTGAATCCGGCGCAGCGCGAGGCCGTCTGCGCACCGCTCGGCCATTACCTCGTGCTCGCCGGCGCCGGTTCGGGCAAGACGCGCGTGCTTACCCACCGCATCGCCTGGCTCAACGAGGTCGAGCGCGTGCCGGTGCACGGCATCCTCGCCGTCACGTTCACCAACAAGGCGGCCGCCGAGATGCGCCACCGCGTCGACATGCAGCTGGCCAACGGCGCACGCGGCATGTGGCTCGGCACGTTCCACGGCCTGGCGCACCGCCTGCTGCGCCTGCATTTCCAGGAAGCCAAGCTGCCCGAAAGTTTCCAGGTGCTCGATTCCGACGACCAGCTGCGGCTGGTCAAGCGCGTGCTGCAGGGGCTCGAACTCGACGACACGCGCTATCCGCCGCGGCAGGCCGCGTGGTGGATCAACGCGCGCAAGGACGAAGGCCGTCGCCCGCAGAACATCCAGGGCGGCGAGGACGAGTGGACCGACGTCATGCGTCGCATCTACGCGGCGTACCAGGAGCGCTGCGATCGCGCGGGCCTGGTCGACTTCGCCGAGTTGCTGCTGCGCGCCCACGAGCTGCTGCGCGACGCGCCGGCGCTGCTGTCGCACTACCGCAATCGCTTCAAGCAGATCCTCGTCGACGAATTCCAGGACACCAACGACATCCAGTACGCCTTCATCCGCGTGCTGGCAGGTGACACCGGCAACGTCTTCGTGGTTGGCGACGACGACCAGGCGATCTACGGCTGGCGCGGCGCGAAGGTCGAGAACGTGCAGAAATTCCTGCGCGATTTCGACGACGCCAAGACGATCCGCCTCGAGCAGAACTACCGGTCGACCGCGACGATCCTCGACGCCGCCAATGCGGTGATCACGCACAACCCGGGCCGGCTCGGCAAGAAGTTGTGGACCGAGGTCGGCGCCGGCGAATCGATCGACCTGTACGCCGCGTACAACGAGATCGACGAGGCGCGCTTCGTCGTCGAGCGCATCAAGCAGTGGGTGCAGGCCGGCGGCAGCTATCGCGACACGGCGATCCTCTATCGCAGCAATGCGCAGTCGCGTGCGTTCGAAGAAGTGCTGATCGGCGAACAGTTGCCGTACCGCGTATACGGCGGCCTGCGCTTCTTCGAGCGCGCCGAGATCAAGGACGCACTCGCCTACATGCGCCTGATCGCCAATCGCGCCGACGACGCGGCATTCGAACGGGCGGTCAACACGCCTGCGCGCGGCATCGGCGACCGCACGCTCGACGAGGTCCGGCGGCTTGCGCGCGCCGAGAGCTTCCCGCTTGCCGTCGCCGCGTTGAAGCTCGCCAGCGGCACGGCCCTTGCGGCACGTGCGCGCAACGCGCTGGCCGGCTTCCTCAAGCTGATCGACGACATGCAGGTCGAGTGCACGGAGCGCAACCTGCCCGAGAAGATCGACCACGTGCTGCTGCGCTCGGGCCTGCGCGAGTTCTACGCGCGCGAGCAGAAGGGCCAGCTCGACTCGCGCATCGAGAACCTCGACGAGCTGGTGTCGGTGGCCTCGCGCTTCAATTACCGCGACGAGGACGACGAGGACCCGGAACTGCCGGAGCTGGTCGCGTTCCTCTCCTACGCTTCGCTCGAAGCGGGCGAGGGCCAGGCGCGCGCGAACGAGGACGGCGTGCAGCTGATGACGCTTCACAGCGCCAAGGGCCTCGAATTCCCGCTCGTGTTCCTGGTCGGCCTGGAAGAGGGTCTGTTCCCGAACAACAAGTCGGCGGAAGAAGCCGGCCGGATGGAAGAGGAACGGCGGCTCGCTTATGTCGGCATCACCCGGGCGCGCGAGAAGCTGGTGCTCAGCTATGCGGAGGCGCGCCGCATCCACGGCATGGACATGTACGGCATGCCGTCGCGTTTCCTGCGCGAGATCCCCTCCGCGCTGGTGCACGAGGTGCGGCCGAAGGTGCAGGTGTCGCGCCCCGTGTACGGGGCCGGCAGCCGCCGCAGCGACAACGGCCTGACCGAGGCCCCGGCGATGCCGCTCGGTGCCTCCGTGCGCCATCCCACGTTCGGCGCCGGCACCGTAATTGATGTCGAAGGCAGCGGTGCGCATGCCCGGGTGCAGGTGAACTTCGACGACGTCGGCGCGAAGTGGCTGGTCGCGGCGTTCGCGAACCTGCAGCGGGCGTAGCGCGGGGCGTCAGAGCCGCGACCCATCGACGATCCGGTCGCTCGCCCGGCGCAGCCACATGGCTGCCGGCCTGCACTCTCACGCACAAATCGCAAGCGGCCCCGGATCCCCTCGAACGGCGATTGCTGCCCCGACGTTCCGGACGTTGGCTCCTGCTGCCGAGCGTGAGCGGCTGAAGAGGCGCACCCGCGGGCCCGCCGTACCCGCCTAACGTGGGACGGGGACAGATCCGGCCGTCTCCGACCCGCCAATCTCGCAAATTTGCGCTGCAGCGCAACAATTTGGACGGCCGCGGCGCAGCGACGGCCCGTCGGATAAGGCGTGCGAACAAGTCAGCGCCGTTTTTTCACCGGAAATTCACTTTTCCGGTCGGTGCGTGCGAATCTCGCGACGCCCGTCACAGCTCAATCGTGACGGCGCGTCACCGACCGCCACGATGCGCCGCCCCTCCGGGGAGTCAGGCGGCGCACCTCCCCCCGTGTCGTTCTGCTCCGGGCGTCCTGCCGGCGGTGTGCGCGCGTGTCTCTCCACCTTCGACCGCCCTATGCCGTGCATCCCGCCGGCCAGCCCGAATACCCATCAGGAACCATTCCATGTCGTCCAGCCACACCGCAGTCCGCCCGCTCTCGACCTTCAACCGTTCGCCGATCGCGCTGGCGCTGTCCGCCGCGCTCCTCCTGGCCGCTGCGCCCGCATTCGCCGGGCAGGTCTGCCAGTCCGATGACGGCACCGGCGTCGTCTCCGGCGCTGGCAGCACCGCGCCGGGCGGAAATGCCTTCGCATGCGGCAACAACAACCAGTCGAACGCGGGCAACAGCAGCGCGGTCGGCGTCAACAACACGGTCAACCACGTCGACAGCAACGCGTTCGGCGAAGGCAACGCCATCAACGGGCAGCAGTCGAACGCATTTGGCTTGAGCAATCTCGCCAATGGCTACGAGAGCAATGCCTTCGGTACGGGCAATCGCGTCCACGACAACTACGGCGTCGCGTTCGGTCGAAACAACACGATCGGTTCCCCGGGTGGTCTGAGCAACTTCGGCTCGGCGATCGGCCAGTTCAACGCGACGGTCGGGACTGCAAGCTCGGCAATGGGTTACCAGAATACGAGCGGTGCCGACAACGCCAGCGCATTCGGATTCAACAATACGGCCGGCGCCGCGAATAGCAGTGCGTTCGGCTACTCCAATTCCGCCGTGGGCGTCGACAGCGTTGCGATGGGACGGTCCAATAACTCGACCGGCACGCATACGTCGGCGGTGGGCGCTTCCAACACCGCCGCCGGAAACAACACGTCTGCGCTTGGCTACAACAATTCGTCCAACGGCAACGGTTCGGCGGCGCTGGGCTACAGCAACACCGCGAACAACACGGTGGCCGCGGCCGTCGGCGCGCAGAACCAGGCGACGGGCATGGAAAGCAGCGCCGTCGGCGTGAACAACATGTCGAACAATCGCGCCTCCTCGGCGGTCGGATACCAGAACACCGCCTCCGGCCAGAACGCCAGCGCGGTCGGTTTTGGCAACACGGCGAGCGGAACCGACAGCAACGCCATCGGCGAAGCCAACAACGCCTCCGCGGCGGTGGCGTCGGCATTCGGCTACGGCAACACCGCGTCGGCCGCCCAGGCGTCGGCTTTCGGCCGTGGCAACACGGCCAGCGGCACCCAGAGCAGCGCATTCGGCCTGCTCAACAACGCGACGGGATCGGTGGCGACCGCTGTCGGCGGGGCCAACACAGCGGCGGGTGCCTGGTCGTCGGCGTTCGGCGTGTTCAACACCGCGGGGAGCAATTTCAGCAGTGCGATCGGCACCTACAGCCAGGTGCTGGGCGCGACGGCGACGAGTTCCCAGTTCTCCATCGCCATCGGCTCGGGCGACAGCACTTCCACCGGCGCGCGCGTCGGCACGGCAGCGGGCGTCGGGTCGCAGGCGGCGATTGCGATCGGTCGCTCGGCCAAGGTCGGCGACAGCGCGAACAATGCCGTCGTGATGGGCACCGGCGCCACCGCGTTGGACGGCGCGACCAACTCCCTGGCCCTCGGCAACAACGCGCTCGCGGCAACCGCCAGTTCGGTGGCGCTCGGTAACGCCGCGGCCGCCAATGGCGCCGACAGCGTCGCGCTCGGCGGCAACGCCATGGCGAACGGCGTGGAAGCGGTTGCGACCGGCTACAACTCACTCGCCGACGGCGACTACAGCAGCGCCTACGGCTCGACCTCCAGCGCATTCGGCCTGGGCAGCAGCGCATTCGGCAGCGGCGCCAACGCATTCGGCAACTACGCGCTGGCGTTCGGCTACAACGCGAACGCGGTGGGCCTGAACGCCACGGCGACCGGCAGCAATTCCAGCGCCGGCGGCGACAACAGCTCGGCATACGGTTTCAACGCCAACGCGGCCGGCGACAACAGCGCGGCGCTCGGCGCAGGCGCTTCCGCCGCAACCGCGGACTCGCTTGCCGCCGGCGGCAACGCGAATGCCAGCGGACCTGGCTCCACGGCGTTGGGCGCAAACAGCCTGGCATCGGGTGACGATTCCGTCTCGGTCGGCGGTTCCGCGCAGGCGACGGGCGCCAACGCCGTCGCCATCGGCGGCCTGGATGCGGACGGCTATGCAGTCACTGCCGACGGCGCGTACTCGACTGCAGTGGGCGCTGGCGCGTGGGGCAACGGTGCGTTGTCATCGGCCTTCGGTTACCAGGCTTACGCGATCGGCACGAATTCGATGGCGCTCGGTGGCCTCAGCCAGGCAATTGGAAACAACAGCGTTGCAGTCGGCGCCGGCAGCTTCACCGCTTCTGCCGCCACCAACAGCGTCGCGCTCGGCGTCGGTTCGGTCGCTGACCGGGCCAACACGGTGTCGATCGGCAGCGCGGGCGCCGAGCGCCAGATCACGAACGTCGCCGCCGGTACGGCGGGCACGGACGCGGTCAACGTGACGCAGCTGCAGGCGGTCGCGACCACCGCGGACACCGCGCTGACGAACGCTGCCACCGCGCAGACCACCGCGGACACCGCGCTGACGAACGCCGCCACGGCGCAGACCACGGCCGATACCGCGCTGACCAACGCCGCCACGGCGCAGACCACGGCGGACACGGCTCGCACCGAAGCTGCGGCTGCGCAGACCACGGCGAACACGGCCCGCACCGAGGCAGCCACCGCGCAGAGCACCGCCGACACCGCGCGCAGCGAGGCAGCCGGCGCACAGTCGACCGCCAACACCGCACTCACGAACGCCGCGACGGCGCAGACCACGGCCGACCAGGCCCTGACCACCGCCAACAGCGTCACCGCGATCGCCAACACCTACACGGATACGAGCGTGGCCGCCGCGCGCACCGACATGGCCACCGGCGATGCCGCGACGCTGTCGTCGGCGCGCACCTACACCAACGCGACCGCCGCGCAGACGCTCACCAGCGCCAACTCGTACACCGATTCGCGCTTCAACGCGCTCTCGTCCGACTTCAGCACGTTCCAGGGCGAGGTGGACGATCGCTTCCGCACCACCGACAAGCGCATCAGCCAGATGGGTGCGATGGGCGCGGCGATGATCAACATGGCAACCAGCGCGGCGGGCGTTCGCACGCAGAACCGCATCGGCGTCGGCGTGGGCTTCCAGAACGGCGAGAAAGCCCTTTCGGTCGGTTACCAGCGTTCGCTGTCGGACAAGGCATCGGTCACCGTGGGCGGTGCATTCGGCGGCGGCGAGAGCTCGGTCGGCGCTGGCGTCGGCTTCGGCTGGTAAGCGGACAGGCCTGACATGAACGACAACGACAACACGAGGAATCAACGCATGAATCACAAGATCCGCACCGGCCTGCTGGCCGCCACCATCGCGGCCTGTTGCGCCGCGCCGTCGGCGTTCGCAGCCGACGCGCCCGCGGTCGTCGCCGAGCCCGGCGCGCCCAACGGCTCGATGATTTCGAGCGAGCGCCTGATCGTCACGTACAAGGACCCGACCCTGCGTCGGGACCTCAAGCTCGCCGCCGTGAACGCGGCAACGCGTCGCGCGCACGCAGGGCAGATGGCGGCCGCGACGCTTGGCGCCGCTACGGCCGCGCCGACCGTGACCGTGATGCGCCAGCTCGGCACCGGCGCCGAACTGCTGCGCCTGTCGCAGCGGCTCTCGGCGCAGGAGATGCACGCCATCGTCGCCGAGGCCTCTGCCGACCCGTCGATCGCCTCGATCCAGCTCGACCGCGTAATGACGCACACGGGCCTCGTCGGCCCGCAGCTGGTGCCGAATGACCCGTACTACGGCACCTATCAGTGGCACCTGAAGAACACCGCTGGCGGCGCGAACGTGGAGCCGGCGCGCGACATGGCTTCCGGTGCGGGCGTCGTGGTGGCGGTGCTCGACACCGGCATCACCGCGCACCCCGACCTCGATCCGAACATCATTACCGGCTACGACTTCATCACCGACCCCTTCGTCTCGCGTCGCGCGGACGGCTCGCGCGTCGCGGGCGGCGCGGACCTCGGCGACTGGGCGGCTGCCGATGAGTGCGGCGCGGGACGGCCGGCGACCAACAGCTCGTGGCACGGCACGCACGTGGCCGGCACGATCGCCGAGCTTTCCAACAACGGCACCGGCATGGCGGGCATCGCGCCCGGCGCCAAGGTGATGCCGGTTCGCGTGCTCGGTCGCTGCGGCGGCTACACGTCCGACATCGTCGATGCGATTACCTGGGCTTCGGGCGGCACGGTCGCCGGCGTACCCTCGCTCGCGCGGCCTGCAGAGGTGATCAACATGAGCCTCGGCGGCAGCGGCAGCTGCGACGCGGCGACGCAAACCGCGATCGACGGAGCGGTTTCGCGCGGCACGCTGGTGGTGGTGGCCGCGGGCAACTCGAACGGCGACGTGGCGAACTTCAGCCCGGCCAGCTGCAACAACGTGGTGTCCGTGGGCGCGGCACGCGTCACGGGCGCCCGCGCGTCGTACTCCAACTACGGCCCGCTCATCGATCTGTCGGCGCCGGGCGGCGGCGGCGGCGTCGACGGCAACAACGGCTATGTGTGGCAGTCGATCAACACGGGCGCGCAGTCACCGGGCGGCGCGAGCTACGGCGGCATGGCGGGCACGTCGATGGCATCGCCGCATGTAGCGGCCGTCGCAGCGCTCGTCCAGAGCGTCGCTCCGACGCCGCTGACGCCGGCGGCGCTGGAAGCACTGCTCAAGCAGAGCGTACGCGCGTTCCCGGCAGCGCCCGACCAGCCGGTCGGCGCGGGCCTGCTCGACGCGAGCCAGGCAGTCACGCTGGCGCTCGCACCTCCGGGCCAGGAGCCGGCGACCCCGCTGACGAACAAGCTCGCCGTGACGGGCGTGAGCGGCGCTTCCGGCACCACGCGGCTCTACTCCATCGTGGTTCCGTCGGGCGCGCGCCTGCTGAACCTGATGACGTATGGCGGTACGGGCGACGTCAGCCTGTACTCCAGCCGCGACGTGACTCCGACCACCTCCGCGGCACAGTGGATGAGCGTGCGTCCCGGCAACAACGAGACCATTCGCATCGCCAGCCCGGCTGCCGGTACGTACTACCTTCTGGTGTCCGGCGAGACGAAGTACAGCGGGCTCTCGGTCACCGCGCGTATCGACTGAGCGCCCTCCGGGCCGACCGCATGACACAGCATGCGGTCGGTATCGAAGCCCCAGCGGTGGACGACGTGCACTGCGTCGCCGCCCGCATGCAATGAGATCAGGGGCCCGAAAGGGCCCCTTCTTTGTTGTAGCGGTGATCAACTCGGCCTGATGCCCGGTTCGGATGCGCTTCCGCTGGGTCGCAAACGCGATCCGGAGAACTAAGGAGGCGAGCGAGGCGCGGCGACGCCGGGCGCACGCTCGGGTGGCGGCGTCCGGAACCTGCCGCGCGCCCGGGATCGTACGGACGGCCGCCGGAGTACGACGGCCGCGCTGATTACTGGGTCGTGACCTTGCAGCCGTTGACCGTTGCCTTGCCGCCCGTAGCACCGGCGCCGTTGCAGGCCAGGATGATCTGCTGGCCGACTTTCAGGGCCGCCGCGGCGTCGCGTTCAAGGCCGCGTGCCTGCACCGGCGCGAACTCACCCGCGGCGAGCGACACCAGCGGCCCGCCGGGGGCATCCGGTTCCAGGCTCTCGACCATGCCGGCCACCAGCAGGCGCTGGCCCTTGAACTGCTTGTCAGCGGCGGCCGCGCCCGCGTCGTAGGCCGACGACAGCTCGACCGCGGTGACGGTGGTGCGGAATGCGATGTCG
>NZ_VTRV01000065.1 GCF_008274655.1 Cognatilysobacter lacus
CGCCTGCGTGGCCGGCATGCGCCCGCTGGTCCCGCTGGCGGAGCGTCGCCAGGCGGCGCTGCCGTCACCGACGGCCGAATTCTTCTCGCAGCTGGGCCGTTGCGAACGCGCGCTCGGCGACATGGCGCAGGCGCGCACGCTGTTCGATCGCGCGCTCGCGCTGCGGCAGTCCGTGGATGCGCCCGGTTCGGCGGTGGCGGAGATCGAGAGCCGCCTCGACCTCGCCACGCTGCAGGTGGACCAGGGCGATTTCGATGCGGCACTGCGCACCTATCGCGAGGCACGCGCGCGGCTGGATGCGGAGGTCGGTCCGAGGCATCCGTTGCAGGTCGACATTGGCCGGCAGATCGCCACGGTCGAGCGTCGCCTCGGCCATCCGGGGCGGGCCGAGCGCGAACTGGTCGACACGCTGAGCGTTGCGCAGGATGTGCACGGCCCGCAGCATCCGATCACGCTTGCCGTCCGCCGTGAACTGGCCGAGGTGCTGATCGACCAGTCGCGTTATCGCGATGCCGCGCTGCCCTTGCGAACGCGGCACGCGGAACTCAGTGCGCGCCTGCCGCCGAACAGCCCGTACCTGCGCGACAGCCACCTGTCGCTGGCCCAGGTCGAGTGGCAACTGGGGCGGCTGCCCGCCGCGCTGTCGTCGCTGCAGAGCGCGCTGGCGATCGACCGCCACCGCGGCGATGCGGATGCCATTGCCGAGAGCCTCGTAGCGCAGGCACAGGTGCTCCACGAGGCCGGCCGCGACGCCGATGCACGCACGCTGCTGGAGGAAGCGCGCACGTCGCGCATCGACCGGCGCGGGGCCAGCGATCCTTCAGTCGCGGAGGTCGATCGCCTGCTTGGCGAGATCGATGGCGCGCTCGGCGAGTCGCGCGCGATTCCCGAGCTCACGCGCGCACTGCATTTCATGCGACTGGGCTACGGCATGAACGATCCGCGCACGCGGATGGCGCAACTCGCGCTCGCACGCCTGCAGGCCGCGCAGGGCGATCCGGTGGCGCTGCGCTTGCTCGACGTCATCGCCGCGTCCGCGCGTCATTCCCCGCGGCCGCAGCCGCTCGCATGGCGTGCAGCCGGCTATGCCGATTCGATCCGCTGCGCCGGTCGCCCGCGCTCTTCGGCGGCGCGACACCTCGCACGCTTGATCGACGTGGTGGGTCAAGCGCAACCCGACGGCAGCAGCACGCTCCGCGAACTCGAACAGCTGCAGCGCCAGTGCCAGCGCCCGAGCGTGCAGATCGCGACCCGCGATCCGGCGATGTAGCCGCGACGGCACGTGCCTTCGTGGTGATGCGTTGGGCGTGGCACGTCGCGGCAGCGGCAATGCGGCGCCGCGCGCGCTGCAGGCTCGGCGACCGGATACGTTCCCGGAGTTTGGCTAGGTCCGTTCCAGCGGCAACGGCACCTGCATCGGATCGATCGTGCTCTCGCCCTGCGTCACGGCCTTGAATTGCGCGCGCGACACCGAGACATAGCGTTCGTTGCCGCCGATCTCGACCTGCGGGCCGTCCTGGACGGCGCGGCCATGCTCGTCGACGCGCACGGTCATCGTCGCCTTCTTGCCGGTGTGGCAGATGGTCTTGATCTCTTCGATCTCGTCCGCCCAGGCCAGCAGGTACTGGCTGCCGTCGAACAGCTCGCCGCGGAAATCCGTGCGCAGCCCATAGCAAAGCACCGGGATGCGCAGCCGGTCGACGATCTCGGTGAGCTGCCACACCTGCGCGCGCGTGAGGAACTGCGCCTCGTCGACCAGCACGCAATGCAGCGGCCCGTTCGCAGCGATGTCGCGATGGATGCAGCGCTCGAGGTCGTCGTCGCGCGAGAACGCCGTGGCCTGCGCCGATAGACCGATGCGCGAGGAGACCACGCCGCGGCCGGCGCGATCGTCGAGCGCCGGCGTGAGCACGTGCGTGCGCATGCCGCGCTCGGCGTAGTTGTGCGCCGATTGCAGCAGCGTGGTGGTCTTTCCGGCGTTCATCGCCGAGTAGTAGAAGTACAGCTTCGCCATGCGGAGAGTTTACGCAGCGCCGCCCCGCGCGCGGAACACGGCGTGCGGCATACCTGCCGCCACTCAGTGCGTGTCGTCGCCGGAGGGCGCAGGTTTGGGGGCGTCGCCACGCGTGTGCACGTCCTGGAGGTCGCCGGATTCGACGCGCCCGCCCGGGTTCTTCCACAGCACGTCCTGGGCGGCCCAGTACTTGTCGGCGTCCCAGTAGCCACGACTGCGTAGCTGCTCGGCGTCGACCGTCTGGTCGCCGAGCGGCGTAGTGATGTTGACGGTGCCGTGGAAGCCGGTGCGGCTGCCGACGCCATCCTTCGATGCCTTGCGCAACTGGTCGGCGAACCGCGGCTTGGCGACGTCGTCGCCGTATTCGGCATAGATCGCGCGACCTTTGCTCACCGCTCGCGCGCGGTCGGCCTCGCTCATGCGCGCCCAGTAGCGCTCGCGACGCACCACGAAGTCCTGGTACCCACGCTCGGCGGCGAGATCCATCCATGCGTAGGCGAGCGCGGCGTCTACCGGCACGCCCTGCCCGGTGGCGTACATCTCCGCGATCAGGCCCTGCGACGGCTTGTCGCCGAATCGCGCGGCGCGGCGCAGCAGCGTCATCGCCTCGGCGAACTCGCCCTTGCGATACCGCTCCACGCCGTACATCCGGTACTGAAGATCCGGATGGCCGCGGAAAGCGAGCTCGTACTGGAGCGAGCGGGCGTCCTGCGCCACCGCGGGTTTCGCGTCGGCGCTACGGCCGGTGATCGGCGCCAAAACGACAAGTGGAGCGAGCAGAGTCAGTAGCAGGCGTTTCATGGCTGTGCGAAGGACCTAAGCGATGCGCAGTCTAAGCGCTCGTAGCGACCCGACCCAGCCAACTGATGGACTATCCCAACGCCGTCCCGTTCAGCCTCCGCGCCGCGTCCGCTGCGACGCCAGCGCCTTACCATGCGCGTCCCACCGCGGCGGCGTCACGATGCACGGCCTCAACCCCCAACAACGCGCCGCGGTCGAACACTGCGACGGCCCGCTCCTCGTGCTCGCCGGCGCCGGCAGTGGCAAGACGCGAGTGATCGTCGAGAAGATCGCGCATTTGATCGCGTCGAACCGCATGCCGGCCAAGCGCATCGCGGCGATCACCTTCACCAACAAGGCGGCGAAGGAAATGCGCGAGCGCGTGGCCAAGCGCATTCGGGGTGACGCGGCCGAAGGGCTGACGATCTGCACGTTCCATGCGCTCGGCTTGAAGTTCCTGCAGATCGAACACGCATCGGCCGGCCTGCGGCGTGGTTTCTCGATCTTCGATTCGGACGACTCGACCGCGCAGATCAAGGACCTCCTGCCGACCGGAAGCAAGCCCGACGTCATCGACGCCGTGCGCAATTTGATATCGCGTGCGAAGAACGCGTGCCTGTCGCCCGAGCAGGCGATGCGCGAGGCGCGCAGCCCGCGCGAGGTGGAAGCCGCGACGGTCTACGACCTGTACCAGCAGCGCCTGGCCAGCTTCAACGCCGTCGACTTCGACGACCTGATCCGCTTGCCCGTGCAACTGCTCGAGGCCGACGAGGACAGGTGCCTCGCATGGCGCGAGCGCATCGGCTACCTCCTCGTCGACGAATGCCAGGACACCAACGATGCGCAGTACCGCCTGCTGAAATGCCTCGCCGGCCCGCGTGGCCTGTTCACGTGCGTGGGCGACGACGACCAGTCGATCTACGCCTGGCGCGGCGCGAACCCGGACAACCTGCTGCAGCTGGGCACCGACTACCCGACGCTGCGCATCGTCAAACTCGAGCAGAACTATCGCTGCAGCAACCGTGTGCTGCGCGCGGCGAACACGCTGATCGCCAACAACCCGCACGAGCACTTGAAGACGCTGTGGTCCGACCAGCCCGACGGCGAGCGCATCCGCATCTGGGAATGCCGCGAGGCGGGCCACGAGGCCGAGAAGATCGCCGCCGAGATCCAGTTCATCGCCGCGTCGAAGACGGCGCCCTGGAGCGACTTCTGCATCCTGTTCCGGGGCAACTTCCAGAGCCGCGCGCTCGAGAAGGCGCTGCAGCTGCAGCGGGTGCCGTACCACCTGTCCGGCGGCACCGCGTTCCTCGACCGCGGCGAGGTCAAGGACGTGCTGGCCTGGTTGCGCCTGCTGGCCAATCCCGATGACGACGCGGCCTTCCTGCGCGCGGTGCAGGCGCCCAAGCGCGAGGTCGGCGCCGGCACGCTGGCGAAGCTCGCCGAGCTGTCCGCGCATGCGCACATGCCGATGGCGCGTGCGATCGAGAACGTCGGCGCACTCAAGCAGTTGCCGCCGCGCGCGGCGAATGCGCTGGACGCGTTCTCCAACCTCGTGCGCGGCCTGCGCGCGAAGGCGCAGGTCGCGACGCCGGCCGAACTCGTGCGCGAAGTCGCCGAGCGCAGCGGACTGCTGGCGTCGGTGCGTGCGCAGTGCAAGGACGAGGCTTCGTTCCAGCGCCGCAAGGCCAACATCGACGAACTGGCCGACTGGTTCGAAGGCGGGCGCGGGGCCGGCCCCGGCGAACTGGCCGCGCAACTCGCGCTGCTGTCGCATGCCGACAAGGGCGACGCCGGCAACCAGGTGCGGCTGATGAGCCTGCATGGGGCGAAGGGGCTGGAATTCCGCTTCGTCTTCATCGTCGGCCTGGAGGACGGCACGCTGCCGCACGAGGCGAGCATCGACGAAGGCCGGCTCGACGAAGAACGTCGGCTGCTCTATGTCGGCATCACGAGGGCGAAGGAGCGCTTGTGGCTGTCGCATTCGAAAATGGCGCAGCGCTGGGGCGAAGTGCTGCGGTTGAAGCCGAGCCGGTTCCTGGACGAGTTGCCGGGCGCGGAGATCCAGCGTGACGGTGCGGATCCGGTCGCCGATGCGGAAAACAAGAAGGCGCGGGCGGACGCGGGCTTCGCGGCGATCCGAGCGTTGCTGGAGGGGTGAACTGTCGGAGGCAGGGGCCGTGCGCCATCCCCGGCGGCGCCGGCCTGCCCGCGGAGAACCCCGCGTCGGATGCGGCGACGCCAAACGAAGCTATGGCTACACAGAATCTAACGAATTCAGTTGGTTACGCAGCACTCGAACGGTGTTGCATTAGGAATAACGGTTTATTAAGCTGGGCGCGTCCGGTTCGACCCGAGACTGTCCAATCGTTGTTGTTGTCCCGCCGGCTCCGGTCGGTTTTGGAGGAGGCCCCAGTGGCCTCCTTTTTTCTTTTGGGCGCTGGCGCACGCGCGTAGGCGGCAGCGCTTCGGGTCGCACCGGCCCGCTTGGGCATAATGCCGCTGATGGTCCAACAGACGCCCCTGCCTTTCCCGGATTCCGCGCCGTCGTCGGGCGAGGTGACGCCGGTCGATGCGACCGCCGCGTCGATCGAAGACGCATCTGCGCAGCTTCCCGACCCTTCCCAGCCGGACCTCCCGATTCCCGGCGTCGTGCCGTCGGACTCGCTGCTTCAGCCGGACCCGCCGCGCCAGCCGCGCGCCACCCCCGACGCCGCCCGTCCGTTGTGGGCGCGCGTGCTGGGCCGGCTCATGGCGCCCTGGGTCGGCCTGAAGATCGAACCGGTCTCGCCGGCGGAGCACGTGCCGGACTGGAACGGCCGCCCGGTCTGCTACGTGCTCGAGGACTACGGGCTGTCGAACGCGCTGATCCTCGACCGCGCCTGCGGCGAGGCGGGTCTGCCGTCGCCGCTCAACCCGTTGCCGGGTGATCCGACCGGCCGCGGCCGCGCCTATGTCGCGCTGTCGCGTCGCAATGCCGGGCCACTGGCGGCGATCCCGAACATTCCAGGCGTGATCGAGCGCCCCCCGGTCGCGAACGGCAAGTCGCATTCCGAATCGCTCGCGCGCCTGATCCAGGCGCATCGGGCCGATCCGTCGCTCGACGTGCAGCTCGTGCCGGTGTCGATCTTCGTCGGCCGCGCGCCCGAGAAGAACAGCGGCTGGTTCTCGGTGCTGTTCTCCGAGAACTGGCAGCTGGTCGGCCGCTTCCGGCGCCTGCTGTCGATCGCCCTCAACGGGCGCGAGACCTATGTGCGCTTCGCGCCGCCCGTGTCGCTGCGCACGATCGCCGACGAAGGCCTGCCGCCCGAACGCACGGTGCGCAAGCTGTCGCGCGTCCTGCGTGCGCACTTCCGCCGCATCCGGACGGCCGTGATCGGGCCGGACCTGTCGACGCGGCGCTTGCTGGTGGACCAGGTTCTCGGCTCCGCGAGTGTTCGCGAGTCGATCACCGACCAGGCGCGTCGGGACGGCACCAGCGCGGCCGAAGCCTGGAAGAAGGCGCACGCGTACGCCTACGAGATCGCCGCCGACTATTCGCACCCGGTGGTGCGCTCGGCGAGCTTCCTGCTCGCGCCGGTGTGGAACCGCATCTACCGCGGCGTGCTCGTCCACCACCTGGACAAGCTCAAGGAAGACGCACCCGGCAACGAAGTGGTCTACGTGCCTTCGCACCGCAGCCACATGGATTACCTGCTGCTGAGCTACCTGCTTTACACGCGCGGCATCGTGCCGCCGCACATCTTTGCAGGCGTCAACCTCAACATGCCGGTGGTGGGCACGCTGTTGCGCAAGGGCGGTGCGTTCTTCGCGCGCCGCAGCTTCCGCGGCAACGCGCTGTACTCCGCCGTGTTCCGCGAGTACATGGCGCAGCTGGTGGCGGGCGGCTATTCGATCGAATACTTCATCGAGGGCGGGCGTTCGCGCACCGGCCGGCTGCTGCAACCCAAGGGCGGTTCGCTGGCGATGACCCTGCGCGCCTACCTGCGCGCCCCGACGCGGCCGGTGATGTTCCAGCCGGTCTACATCGGCTACGAGAAGCTGATGGAAGGCCGCAGCTACCTCGATGAGCTGTCGGGCAAGCCCAAGGCCAAGGAGTCGATCTGGACGCTGTTGTCGGGCATCCCCAAGGTGCTCGGCTCCAACTATGGCCAGGTGGTGGTCAACTTCGGCGAACCGATCAGGCTCGCCGACATGCTCGCGGAGAAGGCCCCCGACTGGGACGGCCGGCCGGTGCCCGAGGACGAGAAACCGGCGTGGATCGCCGAGACCGTCGACGCGCTGGCGCAGAAGATCCAGGTCAACATCAACCGCGCGGCCGACGTGAACCCGATCTGCCTGATCGCGCTCGCGCTGCTGTCCACGCCCAAGCACGCGATGAGCGAGGCCGACCTGCTCGCGCAGATCACGCTGTCGAAGAAGCTGCTGGCGCAACTGCCGTACTCCGACCGCGTGACGGTGACCCCGCATACCCCGGAGGACATCGTCGCGCACGGCGAGGAGATCGGCGTGCTGGTGCGCGTGAAGCACCCGCTCGGCGACGTGCTGGAAGTGGAGGAAGAGAAGGCCGTCCTGCTCAGCTACTTCCGCAACAACGTGCTGCACCTGTTCACGGCCGCCGGCTGGGTTGCCTGCTGCTTCCAGCACAACCGGCGGATGAGCCTCGCGGCGGTGCTGCGCCTGGGCCGCAGCGTGTATCCGTTCCTGCAGAGCGAGCTGTTCCTGCCCTGGGACGAGGACCAGTTCGTCGAGCGCGTGCGTCAGACCGTCGACGTCTTCATCGCCGAAGGCCTGATCACCTCCAAGGGCGGCGACGAGGGCGACCTGCTCGCCCGCAATGCCAGCCAGTCGGACGAGGTATTCCGGCTGCGCGCGCTGGGCCATTCGCTGCAGCAGGCGTTCGAGCGCTATTACATCGCGATCTCCGTGCTGGCCAAGAACGGCCCGGGCACGCTCAGCGCCGGCGAGCTCGAAACGCTCTGCCATCTCGCTGCGCAGCGCCTGTCGATGCTGTACGCACCGGCGGCGCCGGAATTCTTCGACAAGTCGCTGTTCCGCGGCTTCATCGGCAAGCTGCGCGAACTGCGGCTGGTCTGGGCCGACGAGAACGGCAAGCTCACGTTCGACGAGCGGCTCGATACGTGGGCAAAGGATGCGAAGTTCATCCTCGGCCGCGAGCTGCGGCATTCGATCGAAAAGGTCAGCCCGGAAGCCGCGAAGCCCGCGCCGGCACCCTGAGGGGGGGCGGCGCTCAGGCCGGCTCGTCGGGGATCAGCGACGACTCGAGCCGGGCGATGCAGTCCTTCAGCTGCAGGCGCCGCTTCTTCAGGCGCGTGAGCGCGAGTTCGTCGCGGATCGGCGCGTGCTTCAGGCCGTCGACCGCCAGGTCGAGGTCCCGATGCTGCTGCCGCAAGTCGGCGAGCTGTCGGGCGATGTCGCCAGGTTTGCGGCCGTCGTTCATGCCGGCGAGCTTAGCGCGCGGCATGTCGGCGCCGCGAGCACGGGCTGAACGCGCTCAGGCCACGCGACGCCCGCCCCGTAGAATGGCGCGCATGAGCCTTTCCGCATCCGCCGCCGTCATTCCCCTGCTCGAGCCGCTGCCGCCGCGCGCGAAGCGCCAGGCGCACGAGGCGAACAAGCTTGCCAAGCGCTTGCGCCACCAAGTCGGCCGCGCGATCGCCGACTTCGGAATGATCGAGGACGGGGACAGGGTCATGGTCTGCCTGTCCGGCGGCAAGGACAGCTACACGATGCTCGACATCCTTCTGCAGCTGCAGAAGAAGGCGCCGGTGAAGTTCGAGCTGGTCGCGGTCAACCTCGACCAGAAGCAGCCGGAGTTCCCCGAACACGTGCTGCCACAGTACCTCGAGTCGATCGGCGTGCCGTACCGGATCCTCGAGCAGGACACGTATTCCGTGGTCACGCGCGTCGTGCCGGAAGGCAAGACGATGTGCTCCCTGTGCTCGCGGCTGCGGCGAGGGGCGCTGTATTCGTTCGCGGAGGCCGAAGGCTTCACCAAGATCGCGCTGGGCCACCACCGCGACGACCTGGTCGCCACGTTCTTCCTCAACCTGTTCTTCCACGCCAAGCTTTCGGGCATGCCGCCAAAGCTGCTCAGCGACGACGGCAAGCACGTCGTGATCCGCCCGCTCGCCTACGTGCGCGAGGCCGACATCGCCGCCTACGCGCAGGCCCGGGAGTTCCCGATCATCCCGTGCAACCTGTGCGGCTCGCAGGAGAACCTGCAACGCAAGCAGGTGGGACGGATGCTCGAGACGTGGGAACGCGAATCGCCCGGTCGCGTCGAAACGATCGCACGCGCGCTGGGTGACATCCGCCCGTCGCAACTGAGCGATCCGAAGATATTCGACTTCCTGAGCCTCGGCATGCGCGGCGACGCGCCGCTGCCCGATGCGCATGCATGGCTTGCAGGCGCGCCTCACGAGGACGAGGGCTGACGAAACGTCGACTTGATCGAAGCCAAAACCCGCAAACCGAATTATCCAAACGCCGCCGCTTTTCGTGAGTGCGAAAGCCGACGAAACCAACGGCCCGAAGGGCGACGGCCACGGACGGCCGACGCGGTCAGCCGAGTCTGGCCGCCGCCCGCGCACCCGCCGATCTCCGGCTGTGCACTACCTCAGGAAAGGCACTTTCTTTGGGTCGCTTTTCTTTGTGCAAGCAAAAAAGTGACTCGGGCGCGAAAGCGCACGAAACACCTTCGACTTCGCCTCATCCCACACCCGACGGCGCGCTGGCGCGGTCGCAATACCAAGAAGAAACCCCAAGCATGTTCTTCCGCAACCTGACCCTGTTCCGCTTCCCCACTTCCCTGAAACTCGAAGCCTTCGACGCCGGGCTCGCCGAATGCGCACTGCGTCCGGTCGGGCCGATGGAACTATCCACGCGCGGCTTCGTTTCGCCTTTCGGCCGCGACACCGAAGGACTGCATTACGTGATGGACGAGGCCTACTGGCTCGCCTCCGGCGGCGAGGACCGGCTGTTGCCCGGTGCTGTCGTCAATGACCTGCTGCAGAAGAAGCTCGACGATATCGAACACAAGGAAGGCCGGCGCCCGGGCGGGCGCACGCGCAAGCGACTGAAGGACGAACTCGTCACCGAACTGCTGCCCCGCGCGTTCGTGCGGCCCACCCGCACCGACGCCATCCTCGACATGAAGCTCGGCATCGTCGCCATCGACACATCGAGCAAGAAATCCGGCGAGAGCGTGGTCAGCGAGATCCGCCGCGCGCTCGGAAGCTTTCCGGCACTGCCGCTCAATGCCGAAGTCGCGCCGCGCTCGGTGCTCACCGGCTGGCTCGCCGGCGAAACGTTGCCGAGCGGGCTGTCGCTGGGCGACGAATGCGAACTGCGCGACGCGCTCGACCAGGGCGCGGTGGTGAAGTGCCAGCGCATGGACCTCGAGAAGAATGCCGAGATCGACAAGCACCTGCAGTCGGGCAAGCAGGTGACGCGACTGGCGCTGAATCTCGACGATCACGTGACCTTCGTACTCGGCGAGGACCTGGTCATCCGCAAGTTCAAGCTGCTTGACGGCGCGGTCGACACGCTCGAGAACACAGAGCGCGAGGACGTGCGCGCGGAGCTCGAAGCGCGCTTCGTACTGATGAGCCACGAGCTGCGCCGGCTGTTCGCCGTGCTCGAGCCCGCACTCAAGTTGTCCAAGGTCGAGGCCTGAGCGACGCATGTTCCTGCGCGCACGGCCGCCGCGCACCGCACCCGCGTCGACCCATGCGGCGGTGCTGCAGGTGACGTTGCCCGACGGCCGCATCGCGGATGTGCGGCGCGTCGACAACACGCGCGTGAGCGGGCTGAAGCTGGTGGTCACCGAGCGCGGCATCCGCCTCACGGTGCCGCCGCGAACCAGCGACCGTCGCGCGCTCGCGTTCGTGCAGCAGCACGCCGGCTGGATCGCCGGCCAGCTGCAGCACACCTTCAACGACGTGCAGCCGCTACGCATTGGCCAGAGCGCCAGCCTGCCGCTGCGAGGCGCCGACGTGCCGCTGCACTGGAAGGACGGCCGCTTCCTGCGTGTCGAGCTCGTCGACGACGCCGTCGTGGCGACCGTTCCGGCGAATGCGAAAGAGGCCGGCGTTCGCAAGGCCGTCCATGACTTTTACCTGTCGCAGGCGCGCGCGGACGTCGGCCGCTGGCTGCCGACGTATCTGGCATCGCTGCCGCGCGCGCCGCGGTCGATCGCGATCCTGCCGCTCACGTCGCTATGGGGATCGCTGGCCGCCAACGACCGCATGCGGCTCGACCTGGCCCTGGTGCTCGCGCCGTCGGCGGCGTTCGAATACGTGCTGGTACACGAGCTCTGCCACCTGATCGAAGCGAATCATTCCGCGGCGTTCTGGGCCGAGGTAGCGCAGCGCTTTCCCGACTGGAAGCCGCAGCGCGACCTGCTGCGCGCGAAGGGACGGCCGCTCAAGGCCGCGTTGCGCGCGATCCGCGACCCCGGCGTGGTGCCGGGCGCCTGACGCCGGCGAAGGCGTCCGGAAACCACGGATTCGTCCGACCGCATGCGCGCAGCACGAACCCGCTGATGCACGATCGAGTGCGCGCCTGTTTCGCGATGCGCGTGAAGCCGAGCCCAGCGGTGCCATCCCCGCGCCGTTTCGCAATGCGAGTTGTTAATTCCCGCCCGCGATCGGCGAACTTCACCTCCACGGCGCGGAAATTTTTTCCTCCGCCGACGCAGGCTTTTCTAACAATCCGATCGATCCAGCGGCCCGTGTGTTCAGCGGCGAGCGTGGAACCGTTCATGGGCGGGCCAGAGGACGTTTCGTGACGGACGTCACGTGATGGCACGGGATATGCGAGTGGGGGCGTGCGCCTGGAATGGCGCGCTTTCCTCCCCCGGCTACACGAACTCTCCAGGAGAACCTCCATGCGCAAGACCCTTATCGCCGCTTCCGTCGCGCTCGCTTTCGGCTTCGCAGCGCCGGCGTTCGCACAGGACACCACCGATTCCTACAACGACAACTCGCACGCGCACCACTCGTTCAACAACGACGCGTCGACCAACGATTCGTTCAACACCGACAACTCGGTCAACGACTCGAACAACTCGCTGACCGCAACCGACAACTCGGTCAACGACAACCGTCTGGATAACAGCATCGCCGCCGCCGCCATGGGCAGCGCGGCCGCCAACAACGGCGGCACGGCGAACTCGAGCATCGCCGACTCCTTCAACACCAACACCGCGGTCGCCACCACCACGCTTAGTGGATCGGTGAGCGGCAATGGCTTCGAATCCATCGGCAACAGCGCGCACAACGACGGCAACGCCAACGGCGGACGCGGCGGCCGTGGCGGTGATGCCTCGGCCGAGTCGTACGGCAAGGGCTATGGCTACGGCGGCGATGCCGAGGATGCGAACGGACGTGGCGGCTCCGCCCGCGGTGCCCGCGGTGGCGACGACGGCGGCTCGCTCGCGCTCGGCGGTACCAACGCGAGTCTGGACGATTCCGATGATGCGGCGATCGGCGGTGGCGACACCACGTCGAGCATCGGCGGTGCCGGTGGCGCGGGCGGCTCGAACACGGGCGGCGCGGGCACGGGTGGCTCGAACACGGGCGGCGCGGGCACGGGCTCGGGCTCGAGCAGCAGCACGGCTTCGGCCGGTTCAGGCGCGGCCGGTGGCAACGGCGGCACGGCCAGCGCCGATGCGGGCGCATTCGACATGTCCAACCAGATGAACGGCTCGTCCAACGCGGCCGCCGGCATCATGGTCGCCGCGCAGAACAGCGGTGCGATGTCGTTGATCCAGCAGGGCGTGACGGTGCAGTCCAACCTCAACGTGGGCGGCCACTGAGTCCGCAGGCGGATGCGTCGCTTCGGCGGCGCGTCTCTGCAGTACGGGTTACCGGCAGGGCCTCGCGGCCCTGCCGGTTCTGTCCGCCGGTTCGGCGGCGCCGTTTCCCCAGGAGACAGCCCATGCGGATGTCCATTCCCGCGATCCTCGCGATCGCGATGTTTCCCGCCCTCGCGCCACCGTCCCACGCGCAGGCGCTTCCGTCGTCCGGCCCGTTCGTGGCCATCGACGTGCCGGTCGCGGCGCTCGATGCCGACGATGCAGCCGGTGCGGCGCAGGCACCGGCGGTCGACGACCCGTCGCTCGGCCCGGCCGTCGCCAGCGATGCGCTCGATGTCATGCGCGGCGGCACCGGCAACAAGACCACCATCACCAACACCTCCACCGTCGACGGCACTGTCGACCACAACTCCGCGACCAATGCGATCACCGGCGGCAACCTCGTCGACGGCGGTGCGTTCGGCAACGCCACCGGCCTGTCGACGGTCATCCAGAACACCGGCAACAACGTGCTGATCCAGAACAGCACGGTGGTCAGCGTGCTGTTCTCGCCGACGCCATGAGGCCCTTCGCGCCTCTGTTTTTCGCAGCCGCGCTCGGCATCGCCGGGGCGGCGCATGCGAGCAACCTCGACCTGCGCGCGCCGGGCGCCAGCTATTCGGTGCCGGTCACCAGCCTCAAGGAAGCGCGCTTCAAGACCACGCTGAAACAGAACTACGACTTCAGCTGCGGCTCCGCCGCCACCGCGACGCTGCTGACCTTCCAGTACGGCCATCCGGTCACCGAAGTCGACGTGTTCCGCGACATGTTCGCCAAGGGCGACGCGCGCAAGATCCGCCGCGAGGGCTTCTCGCTGCTCGACATGCGCCGCTACCTCGCCTCGCAGGGCTTCCAGGCGGACGGCTTCCAGCTGCCGCTGGACAAGCTCGCCGAGGAAGGCCTGCCCGCCATCGTGCTGCTCAACGACAAGGGCTATCGCCACTTCGTGGTGGTGAAAGGCCTGCGCGGTGACCGCGTGCTGATCGGCGATCCGGCACGAGGCACGCGCGCGATGACGCGTTCGGACTTCGAGCGCGTGTGGACCAGCCGGGTTCTCTTCGTCGTGCACAACCGGCGCGAGATCGCCCAATTCAACCGCCCGGCCGACTGGCGCACCGCGCCGCCGGCACCGCTGGAGGTCGGCGTCCAGCGGCGGGGCCTCCAAGACGTCGTGATGCCACGTCACGGCCCGGGAGATTTCTGATGCGCCTGCCAAACCTCCTCGCACCCGTCCTGTTCACCCTGCTGGTGTTCGCCCACCCCGCGCGCGCGGCGGACGCCGACCTCGGCACGCCCCTGCCCATCGAGCGCCTCGACGAGATGCGCGGTGGCTATTCGCTGCCCGGCGGCCTGTCGATCGCCTTCGGCCTGGAACGTGCGGTCGCCATCAACGGCGAGCTCGTGGTGTTCCAGCACGTGGATATCCCGGACCTGTCCCGCATGACTCCCGACCAGGCGCAGCAGCTCGCGTCGCTGGCGCACGGCCAGACCATCCAGGTGGGGGGCGCCACCACGCTCAACCCGGGCATGGGCACGCTCATCATCCAGAACGCGCTCGACGGCCAGTCGATCCAGGCTACGACCACGCTCAACACCAGTGTGAACACGCTGAACCTGTTGCAGAATCTGAACTTCAACCAGTCGCTGAGTGACGCGCTGCGGATCGGCGGGTCGCCATGAGCCATCGATGAGGACGCCGATGCCGCAGCCGCTCCGCTGTTTGTCGCTCGCCGCGACCATCTCCCTGCTCTGCGCCGGCAACGTGCGTGCGCAGGACGCCGCCGCCGACCGCGTGACCGAGCTGGAAAAGCTGGTGCATGCGCAGGCCGCCGAGCTGTCGACGCTCAAGCAGTCGCTCGATGCGCAGTCGCACGACATCGCGGAGTTGCGCGAGCAGCTGCATGAGCGCCGGCTCGACGACATCCGCGGCGAGGGCGAGCAGCCGGCGTCGCTGGCCGGGGCCGCGGCCACCGC
>NZ_VTRV01000066.1 GCF_008274655.1 Cognatilysobacter lacus
CGCCGACGCGTCACCGGCGGTCGGTCGCGACGGGGTACCACGCGACGGAGCCCGCACGACTGGCCGCGCGCCGGCGCGACGAAGTCGACGCCTACCTGCGCGATCATCCCGCCTTCGTGGCCGCCAATTGAGCGCAGGTCAGCACCTGGCCGGGCCTGTGGTTCGGTCGTCCTCTGCGCGGGGATCGAGGTCGATGACGTGTCGGCTGACGGTCAGCGAATGCGCGCGCGACGCGGTTCCCGAAGCGCATCGCGCAGGCGGACCGACGCTCCGGCCGTTGGCCGTCAGCGCACGGCATGAGCGATACGCGACACCGGCAAACCACGAGGAACCGCGCACACCGGCTACCGCGCGACGGCTCACGCTGATCGACTGCCATCGATTGCCTGGCTAATGGTGTCGCTGCAGCGCCGGAGTTCAGGCGACCGCGGCATCCAGCGATGGCTCGTTGGACCGCGGCCCGTCGCCTTCGCCGGGGCGCAGCGTCAGGCTTCGCACCGCAAGCACGCGGCCGTCGCGGACGATCGTCGCGTAACCCTTTTCGCTGTGGGCGAGGAACACGCTGGCGGGTTGCCCGCGAACAAACAGGAGGCGCCAGCCCGTCGATTCGAGCCACAGCAGCTTCGCCCGTTGCGCCAGGGTGAGCGCCCGCCGCAGGTCGGTGCCTGTGAGGGGACGGCAGCGTCGACGATCGTAGATCAGCATGGCGACTCCGGGCGCAGGTCGGGGGAACGTTGGGCCGGTGACGTTCCGGTCGGCGGTGGCAGCCGGAGGCGGGTCTTTATGACACGGGTCACAGACGAAGCGTGGGGTCCACCGCTTGCGGGTGCAGCGAATGACGCGAACGGCCAATCGCGACGGACCGGCGGTCATCCGGCGCCGCCTGTGCCCGTGTCATTGCTGCGCCTGCAGCGTTTTCGGCGCGTCCAGTGCGCTGTCGCGGAAGCAGCGACGGGATCGTCGGGAGCCGCGACCCGATTCGTCACAGCCGCTTAGCGCCGGCCGCGGCAGCCTTCGCGCATGCAATATTTCGCCTTCGTCGAGCGCGATGCCAACCGCCGCTACTCGATCACGCTGCCTGATTTTCCCGGCTGCGTGACCGAGGCAACGAGCCTTTCCGGCATCACCGACGCCGCGCAGCAGGCTGTCTCGGTGCACCTCGCGCGTTGCGTCACGCCGCTCGGCAAGCCGTTGCGCGCCGAGATGTTGCCGCCGTCGTTCGATACACGCGAGGGCTACTGGATGCTGGTCGACATGGCGCCGGTGATCGAGACGTATCCACCCGGCGTGGGCTGGTAATCAGACCAGCGCGACAGGTGGCGACACGCGCGCCTCGGGCGACGGCGCGACAGTCCGGCCGCGCACTTCCCGCAACAGCGATGCCAGGCTGCGTTCCGCGCGCTCCTCCGCGATGTCACCGGTAGGCTGCATCGCATCGATCCGATTGAGCCGGAACTGCCGGAACCCCGCTCGCAGCTGGCACCAGCCGCCGAGCGTCCACGAGCCGCCCCAGAACACGATGCACAACGGCTCGACGTCGCGCGTGGTCGATGCGTCGCCAGCATCGCGATAGACGAGCCGCAGCACGCGTCGCGCGGCGATCGCCTCGTTAAGCGTATCGAGCAGCACGCCGAATTCGCGCGTCGATTCGCCGCGGCTGTCCGGCGCCAGGATCGCCGTACGCTCGCCGAGCGCACGGATGCGCTCGGGAATCGCCGCCTCGATCTTCACCATCGCCCGTGCGGCGCCTTCGCTCACGCGATTGCCCGCAAAAGCCCGCGCGAATCGGATGCCGACCACGACCGCTTCGATCTCATCGGCATCGAACATCAGCGGCGGAATCTCCGCGCCGTGCCGCAGCACGTAACCGACGCCGGCCTCGCCCTCGATCGGGATCCCCGAGCGTTGCAGGTCGGCCACGTCGCGATACACCGTGCGCATCGAGACGCCCAGCGTCGAGGCGAGATCACGCGCGAGCACCGCGCGGCGTCGACCGCGCAGGGCATTGACCAGCAGGAACAGGCGATCGGCGCGGCGCATCGCCGAATTGTAGCCACGCGAAGGGGCCACGCCGGCGAGCGCCACGCGCCTCAGGCCTCGACGGGCGCCCCGGCCTCGCGCGCCTGGGCTTCCGCGTACTCGGCATCGAGCGCGGTGGCACGCTGGATCGACGGATGCGCGGTGACACGCGCCACGTAGTCGCGGAACACGGGCTCGTCCGGAACCAGCTTGAAGGCCAGCGCCCATCGCAGGGCGACGCCCCAGAGCACGTCGGCCGCGGTGAAACGCTCGCCCAGGATGTACGGGCCCCGCTCGAGTTGCGCGGCGAGCGTGCGCATGACGCTGTCGTAGTCGCCATAAGGCGAGGCCATCGCGGGCGCCGCCTCGCGCTGCTGCGAACGGTCGATGATCGCCGGTTCGAAGCTGGCTGCGTAGAACACCATCCAGCGCAGGAACGCACCGCGCCGCGGGTCGCCGATCGCGGGCGTGATGCCGGCTTCGGGGAAGAGGTCGGCGAGGTGCAGCATCACCGCCACCTGCTCGGTCACCACGGCGTCGCTATCGTCGATCGCCGGCACCTTGCCCATGGGGTTGATCGCCAGGTACTCGGGCGCCCGCTGCGTGCCTGCCTGCAGGTCCAACATGTGCAGCTCGTAAGGCGCGCCGAGCACTTCGAGCAGGGCTAGCGTGCAGGATGCCCGCGAATGCGGGGCGTAATGGAACGTGATGCGTCGCGACATTGCGGTGTCCTCCGTTGGGGTCGCCTGGATGGCGTCGCCAGTCTGGGAGGGGCCTGCTGACAGCGTGGTGTCAGCAGTGTCCGGGTGTGCGATCAGGCGACGCGAAGCGCCGGTGCGACGCGCAACGCGGCCACCGCGTCGCGGAAGGCCTCGACGTGGAAGGGCTTCGCGCACACGGGTACGTGGGCGAACCGCTCCGGGAGGTCGGCGCGCTCGTTCGCAGTGGCGAACAGGAACGGGATGCCGCGCGCGGCCAGCGAATCGGCGACCGGATAGACCACCTCGCGGCCGAGGTTGACATCCAGCACCGCGGCATCGATCTCGGGCATGCGTTCGACCAGCGCGAGCGCGTCCTCGACCGTCGCAACGGGGCCGATCACCACCGCCCCGAGGTCGGCTAGCGCGTCGGTGAGGCCGAGCGCGAGCACGTACTCGTCTTCGACCAGCAGCACTTTCAGCCCCTCGATCCCGTCCATCACCACGTCCACGTCCGCCCGCCATCGGGCCATGCCGCAAGGCTGCGCCGCCGTGTGTCTCGCCGACGCGAAAGCACGTCGACGGACTGCGCGGATCGTGACGCGTTCACGGATCCCGCCCGGCGAGGACGGCCATCGACGCCTCGCGGTCGCGATCGTCGAAGGGGACCACGTGCAGCGCACTCAGCGCCACGCCGTCGAGGCAACGCGCATTGACGCTGTAGCCGTCGGGATGGCTTCGCGGCACATAGAAGCTCTTGACACCGCAGTGGCCGCAGAAAAGGTGCCGCGCCGCGCCCGTGTTGAAGCGGTACTCGACGAGCGCGTCGGTGCCCTGCAACAGGCGGAACTGAGATGCCCTCACGATCAGGTGCAGGAAGCCGGTCATGCGGCACACGGAGCAGTTGCAGTCGAGTACCTCGAGCGTAGCCGGCGCATCGACTTCGAAGCGCAGGCGACCGCAGTGGCAGCCCCCAGCGTAGGTGGCGATTTCGGTGTGATGCATGCGCGCATTGTGGGACATGGCGCCGCCGCTTGTCGGTGCAATTGGGCGGGTCGTCGCAACGCCTCAACCTGAGCTTGTGCGCGCACCACACGCCGGAGTACGTTCGAGTCGGGCATCCGCCCGCAGGAGGATCGACGATGGCAGCAGCCGCCTATGCTCCCCACCCGCGCAACCACGCCATGGCCGAGATGAACGTCACGCCGCTGGTCGACGTGATGCTCGTGCTGCTGGTGATCTTCATGATCACCGCGCCCGCGATCACCCGCGCCCTGCCCATGAACCTGCCCCAGCCCGGTCCCGAGACCCGGCCGGCGCCGCCGGCACAGATGCATCTTCGCGTGGGCTCGACCGGCGCGTTCGTGCTCGACGGCCGGCCCTTGAATGCCGACGAACTTCGCAGTGCGCTTGCCGACGCTGCACGCCTGAAACCCGATGCCGTGCTTCACGTCGCGGCCGCGCAGGACACCGAGTACCAGGGGTTCGCGACGGCGCTCGAGGCAGCACAGGGCAGTGGCATCGAGAACATCGCACTGGATGAATGAGTCACCCGGGGCGTGCCCCGCCGACCGTTCAGTTTTTGACGAGGTTTTCACCGCGGCATGGTCCCATGTGCACGTCATGGGGCCGTGCCACGGCCCCTTCATTATTGGGGCCGGATCCTTTACCGATGTCAGTCATTGACTATGTGCAGCCGGCACAGATGCACTCCGGCGTTCCAGGGCTCGACACCGTCCTCGGCGGTGGATTCACGCCCGATCGCCTGTACCTCGTAGAGGGCGTGCCGGGCGCGGGCAAGACCACGCTTGCGATGCAGTTCCTGCTCGAAGGGGTGCGGAACGGCGAGTCCGTCCTGTACGTCACGTTGTCGGAAACCGAGCAGGAGTTGCGCGAGATCGGCGCGTCCCATGGCTGGTCGCTCGACGGCGTGCACATCCACGAACTCGCACCGCCGCACGACAGCCTCGATCCGGACTCGCACTACACGATGTTCCATCCGTCGGAGGTGGAGCTGGGCGACACCACCAAGCGCATCCTCGACCAGGTGCAGAACCTGCGTCCCAGGCGCATGGTTTTCGACTCGCTTGCCGAACTCCGCCTTCTCGCGGGCTCGCCGCTGCGCTACCGGCGCCAGGTGCTTGCGCTGAAGCAGTATTTCGTCGGGCAGCAGTGCACGGTCCTGTTGCTGGATGACGTCGCGAGCGCCGAGCACGGCCTGCACGTGCACACCCTCGTGCACGGCACGATTTCGCTGTCGCAACTGAATCCCGAATACGGCGGTGACCGCCGCCGGCTGCGCGTCAGCAAGTTTCGTGGGCGTCGATTCGTCAGCGGTTATCACGACTACCAGATCCATTCCGGCGGCCTGCAGGTGTACCCGCGACTGGTGGCGGCCGACTATCGTCGCAACCTCGAGCAGGGTGCGGTATCCACGGGATCCGAACAGCTCGACCTGCTGCTCGGCGACGGCCTGCATCGCGGCACCAGCACGCTGGTGATCGGTGCGGCGGGCACGGGCAAGTCGACGCTCGCGACGACCTGCTGCGTCGCCGCGGCGAAGCGCGGCGAACGCGCGGCCTTCTACACCTTCGACGAATCCGTCCGCTCGCTCATGACGCGCTCGTCGGGTGTCGGACTGGATATCCAGTCGTGCATCGACGAGGGAAGCATCGTCGTCGAGTCGATCGATCCGGCCGAGCTTTCACCCGGTGAATTCGCCCATCGTCTGCGCGACGCCGTCGAGCGCCGCGGCGTGCGGACCGTCGTGATCGACAGCCTCAACGGCTACCTCAGTGCCATGCCCGAAGAGCGCTTCGTGCTGGTGCAATTGCATGAGCTGCTCGCCTTCCTTTCCCACCACGGCGTCGTGACGATCCTGATCAGTGCGCAGCAGGGGCTGATCGGGCAGATGCAGAACGCGATCGACGTCAGCTACCTCGCCGATTCCGTGGTGCTGCTGCGTTACTTCGAATTCGACGGGGAGGTTAAGCAGGCGATCTCGGTGCTGAAGAAGCGCACCGGCGGCCACGAACACACGATCCGCCCGATGGCGATTACGCCCCGCGGCATCGAGATCGGCGAACCGCTGCGGCAGTTCCGCGGCGTGCTCACCGGCGTGCCATACGACCGCGCCGAGGGGCCGGCGGATTCGGCCAGCCGATGATGGCCCGCACGGCCGCCCACGAGGACGAATCCCGGCTGCTCCTGTTGCTGCCGACGCAGCGCGACTGCGCCGTCACCGCGCAGGTGCTCGGCCGTGAATCGATCACCACGTTCGCCTGCAGTTCGCCGGCCGATCTAGAACGCGAACTCGAGCGCGGCGCGGGCGGTGTCTTCGTATGCGAGGAGTTGCTCGCAATCGGCGCGCACGCGGTGCTGGCGCGCGCGATCGAACGGCAGCCGAGATGGTCGGACCTGCCGGTGCTCGTGCTCGCCCGCGAGGGCAGCGAATCGCGCCATGTCTCCGACGCGCTTTCGCAGCTTGGCAACGTGTTGCTGGTGGAGCGCCCGCTGCGACTGGCCGCGCTCATCAGCAATGCCCGCACGGCGTTGCGGGCACGCGAGCGCCAGTACCAGATCCGCAGCCACCTCGAGGACCTTGCGCGCGCGCGGGACGCGCTCGCCGAGTCGGCGCGGCGCAAGGACCAGTTCCTCGCGATGCTCGGCCACGAGCTGCGCAACCCGCTTGCGCCGGTACGCAACGCACTGCACCTGCTGATGTCGGACCAGCGCATGCCGCCCGATGGCCAGCAGCTGTGCGACATGATGAAACGCCAGGTCGACCACATGGTCCGGCTGGTCGACGACCTCATCGATATCTCGCGCATCTCGCGCGGCACCATCGTGCTGCGCCGCGAGCGCGTGGACCTCGCCACCGTGCTGCGCAATGCGGTCGACCAGAGCCGCCCGCTCGTCGATGCGGCGCGCCATCGGCTCGAGGTGTCGCTGCCCGCTGGCCCGCTTATCGTCGAGGCTGATCCGGTGCGGCTGGCGCAGGTGTTCGTCAACCTGCTCAACAACGCTGCGAAGTACGCCGAGCCCGGCGGTGAGATCGCATTGAGCGTGATGCGCGAACACCAGGCCGCGCGCATCGCCGTGCGCGACCGCGGCATCGGCATCGAACCGGAAATGCTGCCGCATGTGTTCGAGCTGTTTACCCAGGGGCGACGCGAGGCGCATCGCGCGCACGACGGCCTCGGCATCGGGCTGACGTTGGTGCGCAACATCGTCGACATGCACGGCGGGCAGGTCGAGGCGCACAGTGACGGCCGCGGCGAGGGTTCGGAATTCGTGGTGACGCTGCCGCTCGCCATCGCGACGAGCGCGCATGTGGCCGCGCCCAGCGTGGTCGCCGCCGCGTCGCGGCGCCCGAGCGCGGCGCGCGTGCTGGTGGTCGACGACAACGTCGATGCCGCCGAGTCGATGGGCATGGTCCTGGACCTGCTCGGCCTTGAGCATCGAGTGGTTTACGACGGGTCGTCCGCGCTCGACATAAGCGAAGCGTTCGTGCCCGACGTGGTGCTGCTGGACATCGGCATGCCCGGCATGGACGGCTACGAGGTCGCACGTCGGCTGCGACGCACGGCGGGTGGCTCGGAGATGCGGTTGATCGCGCTCACCGGCTGGAGCCAGCCCCAGGATCGCGAACGCACGCGCGCCGCCGGCTTCGATCACCACCTGAGCAAACCGGTCGATATCGGTGCGCTGCAGTCGTTGCTCGATGGTGCGGCGCATGACGCGCCCGCGACATCGGTGCGACCCCTCAACGGCGGCGCGGTCGCGGGTATGCGCTTGCGCTGATCAGGTGGTGGCAGGTGCGCAACGTTGGGCGCCGCGTCACGCGCATCAAGTTGCAGCTCACTTGCGGGCGTTCAGGGCGCACGTCACGCATCAGTTGTCTCGGGCCGATGCTTGGCTGCGCCAGCTCCGCGCGTGCCATTGCAGGTGGCGTTCTTCGAAGCTGCGCGGCAGGGGCGTCGAGGGCGGAGACGCAAAACGCTCCCGCTAACGAGGCACGCCGCCGCGAGCCGCTGCTTCGCTCTGCCGGATTCGATGCGATGCAACGGTGCTATTCGACAACCCGCGGTGCCGGTCGCCCAATCCAGGGACGTGACGTGCTGCGCAGGGAAGCGCGATACCGCCGGCGCGTCGCAGCGCGGTGAGCCGCGGCTTACGAGCGGTCTGCGTCTGCGAGCGCGGGTGACGTCGTGGTGGCTGGCGTCGCATGGGGAGCCTTGCGCGTCTGCGCGTCATGCGCCGGTGTCTTTGCAGTCGCCTGCTGCGCGGTCGCCTGTTCACGTGCGGCGCGCGTCAGTTCCAGCATCGCCGCGCCAAACGGGTTGTGCGACCTGCGCGGAACGGGAGACGCAGCATCGGAGGCGGCCTTCGCGGGCGCAGCCTTCGTGGGCGCGGCCTGCGCGTGGACGCAGACAGGCGCGACGGCCAGCAGGGCGGCGGTAAACAGGATGCGGTGCATGGCCGGCCTCGGTGCGTGCGTCAGGTTGCAGCGAGATTAGGCATCGCCGCTGGTGGGCATCGTGAAATGCGGGCCGCGGATGCACCGCGGCCGCCGCTCGTACCGGAACCGCTCAGCGACGTCACTGCGGCGTGAGCCGCTATTCATGTGCCGCAACGAAAAAGAGCCCGGCGGGTGCCGGGCTCTTCATGAGCGATCCTCGCGTTACCAGACCTTTACGCGGGCCTCGGGCGCGAGGTACATCGCCTGCCCGGGTTTGACCGCGAACGCGTCGTACCACGCATCGATATTGCGAACCGTCATCGTGCGGTACCGGCCGGGCGAGTGGACATCGGTCTTGACCGCGTTTCGCAACGCCTCGTCACGGTACTTGCCACGCCATGCCTGCGCGAAACCGAGGAAGAAGCGCTGGTCGGGCGTGAAGCCTTCGAGCGTCTGCGCGGGCTTGCCCTGTTGCGACAGGTGATAGGCATCGAGCGACGTGGCCAGGCCGGCGACATCGGCGATGTTCTCACCGAGGTTGAGCTTGCCGTTGATCGAGAGATCCGGGAAGGGCTTGTACGCGCTGAACTGCGCGGCCAGTGCCTGGCCGGCGGCGGCGAACTTGGTGAAGTCGGCCGGTGTCCACCAGTTGTGCAGGCGGCCGGTCTGGTCGAACAGCGCACCGGTATTGTCGAACGAATGGCTGATCTCGTGGCCGATCACCGAGCCGATCGCGCCGTAGTTCACCGCGTCGTCGGCATTGGGGTCGAAGAACGGCGGCTGCAGGATCGCCGCCGGGAAGATCAGGCGGTTTTCGAGCGGGATGTTGACCGCGTTGATCGTCTGCGGCGTCATGTACCACTCGTCGTGCGACACCGTCGCGCCGAGCTTGGCGAGATTGCGCTTGTAGTCGAAGAGCTCCGCGCGCTGGGCATTGCCCAGCGCGTCGTCAGGCTTGACCTCGAGGGCGCCGTAGTCGCGCCAGGTATCGGGGTAGGCCACCGCTACCTTCAGGTTGTCGATCTTCGCGTGCGCGGCGGCCTTGGTTTCCGGGCTCATCCACGCAAGCGCGTCGATGCGCTTGCCGAACGCGGCGACGATGTTCTTCACCATCGCTTCGGCACGTTCCTTGGTCTTGGGGTCGACGTAGCGCTTGACGTATGCGTGGCCGACGGCCTCGCCGAGCACGTTGCTGGTCATCGACACCGCGCGCTTCCAGCGGTCGCGCTGCTGCGGCGTGCCGTTGAGCGTGTGGCCGTAGAACGCGAACTGCTCGTCGGCGAAGGCCTTGGGCAGGAACGGCGACGCACGGTCGATCGCGTGGAAGGCGAGGTAGTCCTTCCAGGTGTCCAGCGGCTGCGTGGTCGCGAGCTTCGAAATACCGGCCACCGCCTTGGGCTGCCAGACGATGAAGTCCTTCTGGTTCGACAGGCCGGCGGCCTGCATGAAGGTCGGCCAGTCAAGGCCCGGTGCCTTGGTGGCGAAGTCCGCCTGCGTCCACGGGTTGTTGCCGAGCTGGACGTCGTTGGTCTGCTCCTGCGTCGCGTGCACGCGGGCGATCTCGGTCTCGAGCGCCACGATGCGTTGGGCCTTGGCGGGGGCATCGGCGATGCCGGCCAGCTCGAGCACCTTCTGCACGTGCGCCTGGTAGGCCTTCTTCACCTCGGCGCTGCGCCCGCCCTCGAGGTAGAAACTGCGGTCGGGCAGGCCGAGCCCGCCCTGCACGAAGTACGGCACGTTGCGCGACGGGTCGTTGACGTCCTGGCTGATCCACACGCCGAACGGGCGGTCGGTGAAGAAGTCGGTGTTGTTGAGCAGATCGACGTCGGCGCGCAGCTGCGAGCCGAATTCCTGCGAGAGCGATTTCGCGTCGGTGATCGCCGCGATCGCGTCCAGCTGCGGCTTCAGCGGCGCGACGCCCTTCGCTTCGATGCCGGCCTCGTCCATGAACGCGCTGTAGTAGTCGCCGACCTTGCGCAGGTCGCCGGTCGCGGCCTTGTCCTTGGCGGCGCTCTCGACGAGGTCGCGCACCTGCTTCTCGGTATCGAGCGAGATGCGGGTGAAGCTGTTGAAGCTGGAGCGGTCGGCGGGGATTTCGGTCGACTTCATCCAGCCGCCGTTGGCGTACATGTAGAAGTCGTCGCCCGGCTGGACCGAGCGGTCCATGCCCGCGGTGTCGAAGCCGAACGTGCCGAGCACGGGCTTGGTGGAGGGCGCGGGGGCGGGCTTCGGTGCAGCGGCCTGCGGCGGCTGCGACGGCGGGGCGTTACACGCGCCAAGGCCGGCGACGAGTACGGCGGAGACAGCGATCGACAACAGGCGACGGGGCGTCGGGCTCATGGCAGTTCCGGTGACTGGGATCGCCCGAGCGTAACGCCTTGCCGCCGCCCGACGCATCAGGCGACGGTCACGCCGGCCGATGCGGCGTTCAGCGCTCGCTGATGACGAAGCTGCCGAACGAGACACCGATCTCGACGCCGCGGCCTTGGCCCGTCAGCGCAAGCGATACGGGTCCCTTGGTCACGATCTGCGCCTTGGTGCCCTTGCCCGCCGCTGCGTTGGCCTCGCCGGTGGCGTAGCCGCCCAGTGCGTCGCGGATGTTGGACAGGCCGGCGAACTTGCCGGTGCCATGCACTTCGGACTTCCCGAATGTGATGCCACCGCCCTTGGCGTCGATCGACACCGGCAGCGACTTGCCGTTCGAGCAGTGGATGACGCCGTGCCCGGTGGAGTGTTTGTAGAACGCGCTGAAGCCCTTCATGTCGTAGGTGAGCGTGCAGGACAGGTCGCCGGCTTGCGCGGGTGCCGCTACGGCGGACGCAAGGACGAGGGCGGCGAGGCAGGGCAGCGTACGGAAGGTCATGGGCGTGCACGTCGGGGCCGGGCATGCAGTATCGCGCACGCCGTCGCGCCGCATGTTGCAGTGCACGAGACGACGCGATCGCGACCGTTGCACCGGCTGCACGCAACGGCGCGCCCGCACCCCGTACGATCGGCCGGTTGCCATCCAACCGGACTCCTGCATGCCCCGTCCCGCCCGTCGCCTGCTTCCGCTTCTCTGCGCGCTCGCGCTTGCCGCGCCCGCGTTCGCCCAAGAGATTCCGCTCACCAGCTCGCAGGTGCCGTTGCCGGCGGACACGCCGTATCCCGGCACGCTGCGCATCGACGTCGACGCCACGGACCTGTCGCGCCGCATCGTGCGCGTGCGCGAGCAGATCCCCGCGCAACCCGGGCGCCTGACGCTGCTTTATCCGCAGTGGCTGCCCGGCAACCACAGCCCGTCCGGCCCGATCGACAAGCTCGCCGGCCTCGCGTTCACCGCGAACGGGCAGAAGCTCGCGTGGACGCGCGACCCGCTCAATGTGTATGCCTTCCACATCGACGTGCCGCAGGGCGCGACGTCGGTCACCGCCGACTACCAGTACCTCACGCCGACCGACACCGCCCAGGGTCGCGTGGTGATGACGCCCAACATGCTCAACCTGCAATGGAACGCGCTGGTGCTGTACCCCGCGGGCCATTACGCGTCGCGCATCGACACCGCGGCCAGCGTGAAATACCCGGACGGCTTCACCGCGGCGACCGCGCTCGAAACCGCCAGCAGCGGCGCCGGCACCACGGTCTATCGCAACGTGCCGCTCGACATCCTGGTCGACTCGCCGATCTATGCAGGCCGCTACGCCAAGGTGATCGACCTCGCGCCCGGCGCGAAGGTGCCGGTGCGCCTCGACGTCTTCGCGGACGCGCCGAAATACCTCGAAGCCAAGCCCGAGCAGATCGCGCTGCATCGCAAGCTGGTCGAGCAGGCGTTGAAGCTCTATGGCGCGCAGCACTACGACCACTACGATTTCCTGTTCTCGCTGTCGGACCAGATGGGCGGCAACGGCCTCGAGCACCAGCGCTCCAGCGAAGACGGCGAGGACCCCGGCTACTTCACGGACTACGACCCGAAGGTCGGTTTCAACGACCTGCTCGCGCACGAGTACACGCACTCGTGGAATGGCAAGTTCAGGCGCCCGGCCGACCTGTGGACGCCGAACTACAACGTCCCGATGCAGGACTCCCTGCTCTGGGTATACGAAGGCCAGACGCAGTACTGGGGCAACGTGCTCACGGGGCGTTCGGGCATGCGTCCGCAGCAGGCCTCGCTCGATGCGCTGGCACTGGTGGCCGCGACCTACAGCGAGAACCGGCCCGGCCTCGGCTGGCGCGCCGTGCAGGACACCACCAACGACCCGACCATCGCCCAGCGGCGGCCGCGCGCGTATCGCAACTACGAACTGTCGGAGGACTACTACTCCGCGGGACAGATGATCTGGCTCGAAGCCGATGCACGCATCCGTACGAAGACGGGCGGCAGGAAGTCGCTCGACGACTTCGCGCATGCGTTCTTCGGCGTCGACGACGGGGTCTGGAAGACGCAGAAGACCTACACCTTCGACGACGTGGTGCGCACGCTCGACGGCGTGGTGCACGACGACTGGGCCACGTTCCTGCGCGATCGCCTCGACGGCCGCGTGCCGCTCACCGGCGGCATCGAGGCCGCCGGCTGGCGCCTCGTGTTCAAGGACGACCCCAACGACATCGCGAAGGCCTTCGCCAAGGAGAAGGATGCGCAGGCCGATTTCATCTATTCGCTGGGCGTGTCGGTCGGCAAGGACGGCAAGGTCGGTGACGTGCGCTGGGATAGCCCCGCGTTCAACGCCGGCATCAGTCCGGGCATGACGATCGTCGCGGTCAACGAGCGCGAGTACGCGAAGGACACGCTTTCCGCGGCAGTGAAGGATGCGAAGGGCGGCAACGCGCCGATCCGCCTTCTCGTCAAGACGTTCGACCAGTACCGCACGATCCCGGTGGATTACCACGGCGGCCTGCGCTATCCGCACCTGGAGCGCATCCCGGGCAAGCCCGATCTGCTGGGCCCGATCTACGCCGCCAAGCGCTGATGTGACGGCGGCCGGCCTTCGGGCCGGCCGCCGCGATCACGCTTTGCCCCGGCCGCCGCGCGGCTCGACGTTGTCGGCGGCGGTATGGGGGCGGCGACGCGGCACATCGGCACCAAGCCGGTGGACCTGTCGGTCGGCCGGACGTCCGTGCGCGCCGTCTTCCTTGGCGGGCACCTCGGTGGGCGGCAGCGTGATATTCGCCCTGGTCAGCCACGCTCAGGTGCGCAGCGACGCGAAGTCAGTGTCAGCGGGCGAACAGTTGCGACGCGATGTCGGCGAACGCCTTGAACTCCAGCGCGTTGCCCGAGGGATCCAGCAGGAACATCGTCGCCTGCTCACCGGGCTGGCCAGCGAAGCGCACGTGCGGCGCGATCACGAAGTCGACGCCCGCATCGGCCAGGCGCACGGCGAGCGCGTGCCAGTCGGGCAGCTCGAGCACCACGCCAAAGTGGGGCACGGGCACGTCATGGCCGTCGACCGCGTTGGCGCCGGCAACCCGCGCCGTAGCGCCCTCGACGCGGTGCACGACGAGCTGGTGGCCGTACAGGTCGAAGTCGACCCAGAGCTCCGCGCTGCGTCCTTCCGGGCAACCGAGCACGCCGCCATAGAAGGCCCGTGCGGCCGCGATGTCGTGCACCGGAATGGCCAGGTGAAACGGCGTCAGGCGATGCATCTCAGGTGGCCCTCGCTGGTAATCCATCTCTCGCCGCGCGCGCGGCCGCGCCAGCGCGCACGCCGATGCGCGGCGGCGATCCCGGGCGCCGTGTGGCACGTATGTCGTCGACCACTCGGAGCGCCGCGCCTTGTGCGTCATCCCGTCGCTGGACCAATCGGATGCCCGGCAGGCGCCGCGCGCGGCCGTGTCCGGTGAGCAGGATTGCGCGGTCGTGGCTGTCGCCGTGCATGGGCTGTCATCCCGAGTGACGCGCAGTTTCGCAACGGCCCACCCGCGACTGCAACGTCGATCGCCCCCGCGAGCGTGAACGAACGGGCGAAGCCCCTTGCCGGATTCACGCGCTGCCCACCGGCTGTCGCAAGGATGGACGCTCCGCAGCCCGATTACGCCCACCATGCCCTCGATCCGCCCGCTCGCGTCCGCCCTGTCGCTCGTACTTCTCGCTGCCTGCTCGGTATCGCCGACGCCGCCTGCGAGCCAGGCTGCGCCCGCCCCGCCGGCCCCCGCGCCCGCCGCT
>NZ_VTRV01000067.1 GCF_008274655.1 Cognatilysobacter lacus
GGATCTGCTGGCGCAGGCCGCGGAGGCGCGCGCCCTCGCTGATCCCGCGCACCGCTTCGACAACGAGGCCGTCGCGCTGCTGCAACGCGCGCTGGCGATGCAGCCGTCGCATCAAAGGTCGCGCTGGTTCCTCGGTGTCGCACAGCGGCAGTCGGGTAAACCCGCGGATGCCGCGGCGACGTGGCAGTCGTTGCTGGCGGACGTCGATCCGCGAACCGCGGCGGCGCTTCGTCCGCAGATCGACGCCGCGCGTGCCGACGCCGGGCTGTCCGCGCTTCCGGCGAGTGCGGTACCCGCTGCGCGGGCGCTGACGGTACATGTCGACATCTCGCCCGCCCTGCGTCGCACCCTGCCGCCGCAGGCCGTGGTATTCGTCGTCGCCCGCGAGCCGGGCGGGATGCCGATGCCGGTGGCTGCGCGGCGCCTGTCGGTCTCGGCGCTGCCGGCGGACATCACGCTCAGCGATGCCGACAGTCCGATGCCTACGCGGCGCCTCTCGCAACTCGCCAAGGTCGAAGTGCTCGCGCGGGCCTCGCGTACCGGCGTGGCGAACGCGGCGGCGGGCGATGCGGAGTCGCCCTCGCAGGTCGTCCAGTCGAATGGACGCGCCACGCTTCTGATCGATCACGTCCGGCAGTAGGCGCTGCGTACCCACGCACCTGACGGCCATCGCGGATAGTCCTGCAAGAAGAAGCCCCGCATGAGCGGGGCTTTTTCACTTCGTCAGGCGACTCAGCCCGATGCGGCTTTCGCCTTCGCAAGGCGCAGCCACGTATCGACCACCGTGTCCGGATTCAGCGACACCGATTCGATGCCCTGCTCCATCAGCCACTGCGCCAGGTCCGGGTGGTCGCTCGGCCCCTGCCCGCAGATGCCCACGTACTTGCCCTTCGCGCGCGCAGCCTGGATCGCCATCGACAGCAGCTTCTTGACCGCGGGGTCGCGCTCGTCGAACAGGTGAGCGACGATCCCGGAATCGCGATCGAGGCCGAGCGTCAGCTGCGTGAGATCGTTCGACCCGATCGAGAAGCCGTCGAATATCTCGAGGAACTCGTCGGCCAGCAGTGCGTTCGACGGCACCTCGCACATCATGATGATCTTGAGCCCGTCCTCGCCCTGCACGAGCCCGTTGCTGCGCAGGACCTCGACGACCTTGCGGCCTTCGTCCAGTGTGCGAACGAACGGGATCATGACCCAGCAGTTCTTCAGGCCCATTTCATTCCGCACCTTCAGCACGGCGCGGCACTCGAGCGCGAAGGCGGCGGCAAACGAGCGGTCGACGTAACGGCTCGCGCCGCGGAACCCGATCATCGGGTTCTCTTCGTGAGGCTCGTAACGCTTGCCGCCGATGAGGTTCGCGTACTCGTTCGACTTGAAGTCCGACAGACGCACGATCACCGGGTTCGGCGCCACCGACGCCGTGATCGTCGCGATGCCCTCGGCGAGGCGGTCGACGTAGAAATCTACCGGGCTCGAATAGCCGGCCATCTTCTCGTCGATCTTCTTCTTGGTCTCCGGATCCTGCCTGTCGTATTCCAGCAACGCCTTCGGATGCACGCCGATGTGGCTGGCGATGATCATCTCCAGGCGCGCAAGGCCCACCCCAGCGTTCGGCAGCATGGCGAAGTCGAACGCGCGCTCGGGATTGGCGACATTCATCATCACCTTGAGCGGCGCCGGGGGCATGTGCTCGAGGTCGGCCACGTTGCGGTCGAACGGGAGTTCGCCGTCGTAGATGAAACCGGTGTCGCCTTCGGCGCAGCTGACGGTCACCATCTGGCCGTCACGTATCGTGTCCAGCGCGTTGCCGGTACCGACGACCGCAGGCACGCCGAGTTCGCGCGCGATGATCGCGGCATGGCAGGTGCGGCCGCCACGGTTGGTCACGATGGCCGCCGAGCGCTTCATCACCGGCTCCCAGTCGGGGTCGGTCATGTCAGCGACCAGCACGTCGCCGGGCTGCACCTTCTGCATGTCGTCGAGGTTTCGGACGACGCGCGCGACGCCGCTACCGATCTTCTGGCCGATCGCGCGGCCTTCGCAGACGATCTCGCCGCGCTTCATGAGCTGGTAGCGCTCGATCTGCGTCGCATGGGCGCGCGACTTCACCGTCTCGGGGCGCGCCTGCACGACGAACAACTTGCCCGTGACGCCGTCCTTCGCCCATTCGATGTCCATCGGACGGCCGTAATGCTGCTCGATCACGAGCGCCTGCCGGGACAGCTCCTCCACGTCCGCGTCGGAGATGCAGAAGCGGTTCTGCAGCTCCGGTGGCGTGGGCTCGGTGCGCACGCGCTCGCCGTCCACGTGGGAATACACCATGCGCAGCTGCTTGGCGCCGAGCGTGCGTCGCAGGATCGCCTTCTTGCCGTCGCGCAACGTCGGCTTGTAGACGTAGAACTCGTCCGGATTCACCGCACCCTGCACGACCATTTCGCCGAGACCGTAGCTCGCGGTCACGAACACGACGTCGCGGAACCCGGACTCGGTGTCGAGCGTGAACAGCACGCCGGACGAACCCACGTCGGAACGCACCATCAGCTGCACGCCGGCGGAAAGGAACACGTCTTCGTGCTTGAACCCGTGGTGCACGCGGTACGCGATGGCGCGGTCGTTGTAGAGGCTGGCGAAGACCTCCTTGACCTTGTGCACCACGTCTTCTTCGCCGGTGACGTTGAGGAACGTCTCCTGCTGACCGGCGAAGCTCGCGTCCGGCAGGTCTTCGGCGGTGGCCGAGGAGCGCACGGCCACCGCGACGTCACCGCCGCCGTTCTCGGCGCACAGGCGGCGATACGCGTGGCGAATGTCGCGGTCGAGCTCGGGGTGCAGCGGCGCGTCGATCACCCAGCTGCGGATTTCACCGCCGGCCGCGGTAAGCGCCTGGACGTCCTCGACATCGAGCGTCGCCAGCCGGTCGAAGATGCGCTGGTGCAACGTGTTGTGCGCGATGAAGGCCTTGAAAGCCTCCGAGGTGGTGGCAAAACCGCCGGGCACCGAGACGCCCAGACCGGCCAGGTGGCCGATCATCTCGCCGAGCGATGAATTCTTGCCACCGACGCGCGCCAGATCCGTCAGGCGCAGCGCGTTCAACCAGAGGATGTTCTCGTCCAAGACCTTCTCCGAAGAGGTTTCCGAGCGCGTTCTAGCGGCGGATTGCAGATATGATCGCCGCTGTGTCCCGCGCATACAAGCTTGATTTGCCGGGGTTTTCTGTCCGACCACCGCATGGCGCGCATGTCGATGAGCCAGCTCCGACCCGTTTTCTACGTTTCCGATGGCACCGGCATCACCGCCGAGACGATCGGGCACAGCGTGCTGACCCAGTTCACCGAGACGCAGTTCGATACCACTCGGATTTCGTTCGTCGACACGCTCGAGCGCGCCGCGGACACCGTGGCGCGCATCCGCGAAGCGGGCGTACGCCATGGTGTACGACCGATCGTGATCAACTCGTGCGTGGACGCCGAAGTGAGCGCAGCGCTGGTCGAGAGCGGCGCACTGATGCTGGACGTGTTCGCGCCCTTCATCGAGCCGCTGGAGCGGGAACTCGGCCAGATCCGACAGCGGCACGTCGGCCGCGCGCACGGCATGGTCGACTTCGAGCGCTATCACCGCCGCATCGACGCGATCAACTTCACCCTGACCCACGACGACGGCCAGAGCCTCGACTATTCGGAGGCCGACCTGGTGCTGGTCGCGGTCTCCCGCGCCGGCAAGACACCCACCTGCCTGTATCTGGCGCTGCATTACGGCGTTTCCGCGGCCAACTATCCGCTGACCGAGGAAGACCTCGAGCAGGATCGCCTGCCGCCGCGCCTGCGACCCTATCGCGACAAGCTGTTCGGCCTGACGATCGATCCCGCGCGGCTGCAGCAGATACGCCAGGAGCGTCGCCCGAATTCCCGCTACGCGCAGCTGGAGACGTGCCGTCGCGAAGTGTCGGCCGCCGAAACGATGTTCCGCGCCGAGCGGATCCCGACGCTCAGCACGACGCATACGTCGATCGAGGAGATCGCGAGCAAGGTACTGACATCGCTCGGGCTGCAGCGCGAGATGTTCTGAGGACCGGATCACGGGTTGCCGTATCCGCGCCTGAATGCGTCGGGACGCGTCGCACCGACGCGGACGGGCCGCGTGTAGAGTCGATCCATGACCTCTGTCGCCGCCCGCAAGCGTCTCGTTCCACGGCTCGGCCGCTTCGCCTGGCTGATGGCGCTGTACGCCGAGAACCACGGCCGCCTCGCGCGGCTTTTCGATATGCGCGACCTGTCCGAAGGGCGATGGATATCCGATATCGGCGACGGCGTGGCGCTGCGCGTGGATGTGATCGGCCAGCACCCCTACACCACCGAGGTGCGCCTGAGCTACGCGATGACGGACCCGGTCACTGGCGAATCCGATCCGTCGGCCTACGTGCGCCTGTACCACGACGCCAAACAGGCCGAGGCGACCCACTGCTACGTCGGGCGCCGCTGGCAGGACGTCATCGGCCTGAATCCGACGCCTGAACGGCTGCTCGGCCACCGAATGCAAATGAACACGTTTCTCGGCAAGTGGCTGCAATACCTCGCCGAACGCGGGCATTCGACGCGCACGCTCAAATTCGAAGGGCCGCTTGCCCGCATCGAGCGTGACGCGATCGTGCAAGATGCTTGACGCATCCGCGGCCGCTCTCTAACATGCCGGCTCTCAGCGCGTGGGGCCATAGCTCAGCTGGGAGAGCGCTACAATGGCATTGTAGAGGTCGCCGGTTCGATCCCGGCTGGCTCCACCAATCAACAAGGCTGACACCAGACACGTCCCCATCGTCTAGAGGCCTAGGACACCACCCTTTCACGGTGGACACCGGGGTTCGAATCCCCGTGGGGACGCCAGACTACAGAAACCCGCGCAAGCGGGTTTTTGTTTGTCCGGCCTAAGGGTCCAGGCTGCGCCGCAGCGCTTCGTCGTCGTCATCCTGGCCGTCCAGCGGCAGGCAGTTGGCTTTCCGCAGGCGACGCTCGACCTCGCTGCAATGACGCGGCGGACCGCCGAATGCGATCAGCGCTCCCGCGACGATCACGTGGTGGAACGACGCCTGCCGCAACGCGTTGCCTTCGGGTACCCACGCCGTCGCGAACCTCGTGGGTTGCGCCTCGATCGGCGCGGCGCGCGCGAAGCTATCGCGACGGAGCCTGGGTACGGGTACGGCGCCCGGTGGCAAGCGCAGATCCAGAGGCGCATCCGCCGCAACGCCGGCATCAGGCGACACATGCGCATCCGGCGCGCCAGGCGCAACGCGTGTCGCGCGATCCAGCCGCGCGCTCACGCCGTACGCGAGGCCGCGGCGAGCGGGCCGCCGTTCGCGGCGTGTGGTCGAGTGTTCGATTGTTGCCACGGAACGCGCGATGAACTCGACGACCAGCGCGTCATCCGGCGCCGCGATGCCAAGTGGCGCGGGAATCCGCAGTACCAGCCAGACCAGCGCGGCCTGCAGCAGGAACACGATCGACCACACGACCGCGGATTCACGGCGATCCTTCACCTGGGCTGGCACTTCCGTCTCCTGACGCTGGCAGGCGATCGGACCGCATCTGAAGGCGTCGGTTCCCTACTGCGAACTGCCGCCCAGCGCGCCCATGAACTGGCGATAGTGGCGAAGCTCCGCGATCGAATCGCGAACGTCGCTCAGCGCGGTATGCGCCGACTCCTTGGTAACGCCCGCAAACACCTGCGGCGCCCACCGGCGCGCGAGTTCCTTGATCGTGCTGACATCGAGGTTGCGATAGTGGAAATGCTTCTCGACGCGAGGCATCAACCGATGCAGGAAACGGCGGTCCTGGCAGATCGAATTTCCGCACATCGGCGACGCGCCCGCAGCGACCCACTGCGCGAGGAACGCAACGGTCCGTGCCTCCGCGTCGGCCAGCGACACGTTCGACGCGACGACGCGCTCCCACAACCCCGAGCGCCGGTGCTGGTTGCGGTTCCACGTGTCCATCGCTTCCAGCTGCGCGACCGGATGCGCGATCGCCAGCTCCGGCCCCTCGGCAAGGATATTGAGCTCCGCGTCGGTGACGACCGTCGCTATCTCCAGGATGGAATCGTTGTCCGTGTCCAGGCCTGTCATCTCGAGGTCGATCCAGATCAGGCGCTGGTCCTGGCTGCGGGGGTCGCTCATCTGCGTCATCCGTGCGGGGTCGACGCATCATAATGCAGCGGCCCAGACGACCCGACCACGATGAACGCACTGCTCGATGCCGGCCACTACGCGATCCTGACGGCGATGCTCGCGCCGGCCTTGCTCATGACCGCGACGGGGTCGCTCCTCGCCTCAGCGAATGCCCGGCTCGCACGCGTCGTCGACCGATTGCGCATCGTCATCGAGGACTGGAAGCATGCGACGGCCAACGATCCGTCGCGTGAGACGCGCATGCGGCGGCACCGCCGTCGCGCGCACCTCGTGCTGCGCGCGTGCCAGATGCTCTACATGGCGCTGGGTTGCTTCATCGGCACGAGCCTTGCGCTCGCGATCGACGCCTTCCTCCATTACAGATTCGACGTGCTCCCGACCGCGCTCGCGCTCCTTGGCGTTGCATTCCTGCTGGGCGCCAGCTTGCTGTTGGGTATGGAAGTGAGCCTGTCGGTGCGGTCGTTCGACGAAGAACTGGACGACGAAATCAGGCGGCATCACCGCTAGCTGCCGGCTTGCGTTCGCGCTTTGCGCGGAAGTATTGCGACAGCATCGCGCCCGCCTCGTCCGCAAGCACGCCTCCGTCGATCTCGACGCGGTGGTTATGCCGTGCGTCACCGAGCAGGTCGAACACGCTGCCCGCTGCGCCCGTCTTCGGATCGAAGGCACCGAATACGACGCGCGCGAGACGCGCATGCACCATGGCCATTGCGCACATCGCGCACGGCTCGAGCGTCACGTACAGCGTAGCGCCGAGCAGGCGGTGGTTGCCCAGCGCCGCGCCGGCTTCGCGCAGCGCGACGATCTCCGCATGCGCGCTCGGATCGTGGTCCCCGATATTGCGGTTCCAGCCGCGTCCGATCACGTTGCCGGCGGCGTCGACCACCAGCGCGCCGACCGGAATCTCATCGTGCGCGTCGCGTGCATGCGCGGCCAGCGCCAGCGCCTCGCGCATGTAGGTGTCGTCGATTTGGCTGGCGCTGCTCACGAGCGTCGTCGGCCGCAATGAGGCGGCCGATCACGCGAATTGCCCGTCGCCCGGAACTGCGTGCGCATCGACCCGATGACCGTCACGCGCACCGCCGCCATCACTCCCACTCGATCGTCGCCGGCGGCTTTCCGCTGATGTCGTAGACAACGCGCGAAACGCCGCGCACCTCGTTGATGATCCGGTTCGACACGTTGCCGAGGAACTCGTGCGGCAGGTGCGCCCAGTGCGCGGTCATGAAATCGATCGTCTCCACCGCCCGCAACGCGATCACCCACTCGTACGCGCGCGCGTCACCCACCACGCCGACCGAGCGCACGGGCAGGAACACAGCGAACGCCTGGCTGACCTTGTCGTAGAGGTCCGCGCGGCGCAATTCGTCGATGAAGATATGGTCGGCACGCGACAGGATCTCGGCGTATTCGGGCTTGACCTCGCCGAGGATGCGAACGCCCAGCCCCGGCCCCGGGAACGGATGCCGATAGACCATCGCATGCGGCAGGCCGAGCTCGACGCCCAGGCGGCGCACCTCGTCCTTGAACAGCTCGCGAAGCGGCTCGACGAGGCCGAGCTTCATGTGCTCCGGCAGGCCGCCCACGTTGTGGTGGCTCTTGATGACGTGCGCCTTGCCGGTCTTGCTGCCCGCCGACTCGATGACGTCGGGATAGATCGTGCCCTGCGCGAGCCAGCGCGCATTGGCGAGCCGGCTCGATTCCTCGTCGAAGATCTCGACGAACAACCGCCCGATGATCTTGCGCTTGGCCTCCGGGTCATCGACGCCGGCGAGCGCATCGAAGTAGCGATCGCGCGCGTTCACGCGGATCACGCGCACGCCCATGTGCTCGGCGAACATCGCCATCACCTGGTCGCCCTCCTCGAGGCGCAGCAGGCCCGTGTCCACGAAGACGCACGTGAGCTGGTCGCCGATCGCGCGGTGCAGAAGCGCGGCGACAACCGACGAATCGACGCCGCCGGACAACCCGAGGATGACCTCGTCGGCCCCCACCTGCGTACGGACGCGGGCGATCTGGTCCTCGATGATGTTCGCAGCGTTCCACAGGGTGGCGCAGCCGCAGATGTCGACCACGAACCGGCTCAGCAGCGCCTGCCCCGACTTCGTATGCGTGACTTCAGGGTGGAACTGCACCGCGTACCAGCGCTTCGCCTCGTTGGCCATCGCCGCGACCGGGATGCGGTCGGTGCGCGCGGTGACGATGAAGCCCGGCGGCGCCTGTGACACATGGTCGCCGTGGCTCATCCAGACGTCGAGCCTGGGCGGCGAACCCGGATGATCCTTCAGACCGTCGAACAACGCATCCTGCGCAACGAGCTCGACCGTGGCATGTCCGAACTCGCGCGCATCGGATGCTTCGGTCGCGCCGCCGAGCTGCGCGGCCATCGTCTGCATGCCATAACAGATGCCGAGCACGGGCAGGCCCGAGTCGAACACTTCCTGCGGCGCGCACGGGGCGCCGGGCAGCGTCGTGGACTCCGGACCGCCGGACAGGATGATTCCCTTCGGTGCGAATGCCGCGATCTCCGCGGGGTTGTGGTCCCACGCCCAGATCTCGCAGTACACGCCGAGTTCCCGCACACGGCGGGCGATCAGCTGCGTGTACTGCGCGCCGAAATCGAGGATGAGGATCTTGTCGCTGTGGATGTCGTGCACGCGCTCGCTCTTCCGGTGCGTCCCGGCAAGCGGGACGGAGACTTTGCGACGGCGCGACGTCGTCGCCGTCCGATCGTGACGCGCGAACTACGTGCGGTAGTTCGGCGGTTCCTTGGTGATCTGCACGTCGTGTACATGGCTCTCGCGCGTGCCGGCGCTGGTCACGCGCACGAAGCTGGGCTTGGTGCGCGTTTCCTCGACTGTGGCGCAGCCGACGTAACCCATGGTGGCCCGCAGGCCGCCCGCGAGCTGGTGCACGACGTTGCTCAACGGGCCGCGATACGGCACGCGGCCTTCGATGCCTTCGGGCACCAGCTTGTCGGCGTCCGAGGCATCCTGGAAATACCGATCCTTCGAGCCCTTCTCCATCGCGCCGAGCGAGCCCATGCCGCGATAGCTCTTGTAGCTGCGGCCCTGGAACAGCTCGATTTCACCGGGCGATTCCTCGGTGCCGGCGAAGAGTCCGCCGATCATCACGCTCGACGCGCCGGCGACCAGCGCCTTGCCGATGTCGCCCGAGAAACGGATGCCACCGTCTGCGATCAGCGGGATGCGATCCTGCAGCGCCTCGGCGACCATCGACACCGCGGTGATCTGCGGCACGCCGACGCCGGCGACGATCCGTGTCGTGCAGATCGAGCCCGGGCCGACGCCGACTTTCACCGCATCCGCGCCGTGGTCCATCAGTGCGAGCGCCGCGTCCCCGGTCACGATGTTGCCGCCGACGACCTGGCAGTTCGGGAAGCGCGTCTTGACCCACTTCACGCGGTCCAGCACGCCCTGCGAATGCCCATGCGCGGTGTCGACGACGATCACGTCGACACCGGCCGCGACCAGCGCTTCCACTCGCGCCTGCGTATCACCCGCGACGCCGACGGCCGCGCCCACCAGCAAACGCCCGCCGCTGTCGTACGCCGCGTTCGGATTGTCGCGCTTCTTCTGGATGTCCTTGACGGTGATGAGCCCGCGCAGGGCGAAATCGTCGTTGACCACCAGCACCTTCTCGATGCGATGCTTGTGCAGCAGGCCGAGTACTTCGTCGTCCTCCGCGCCCTCGCGCACCGTCACCAGCCGGTCCTTGCGCGTCATGATGTTGCGCACGGGGTCGTCGAGCTGCTTCTCGAAGCGCATGTCGCGGCTGGTCACGATTCCGACCAGCTGGCCGTTTTCGTCCACTACCGGCACACCGGAAATGTTGCGGGCGCGAGTGAGCTTCAGCACTTCGGCGATGGTGGTTTCAGGCCCCACCGTGAACGGCTCGCGGATCACGCCGGCTTCGAAGTTCTTGACCTGCGCCACGTGCGCGGCCTGCTGCTCGACCGACATGTTCTTGTGGACGATCGAAATACCGCCGAGCTGGGCCATCGCAATGGCCAGGCGTGCTTCGGAAACCGTGTCCATCGCAGCTGAGACGATCGGCAACCGGATCGTCAGGTCGCGCGTCAGGCGGGTAGTCAGCGACACGTCCTTCGGCAGGACCGTGGAATGCGCGGGGACCAGGGACACGTCGTCGAAGGTCAATGCCTCGGCCTGGATGCGCAGCATGGGCGACCCCTGGATGATGAAGCGCGTCATTGTACCGTGACGCCGCGTCGCACGCCGACCGCTGGCTATCGCCCGGTAGGCTATCCAATCTTGGCCGGCGATTCCCCGAAGATCAGGCACCGTGCGAATCGAGTGCCTCGGCCGCGTCGAGCGTGTTTTCCATCAGCGTGGCGACCGTCATCGGCCCCACCCCGCCCGGCACCGGGGTGATCCAGCTGGCGCGGCGGGCGGCCGCAGCGAAGCCGACGTCGCCCACGAGCCGGCCGTCATCCAAACGGTTGATGCCGACGTCGATGACCACCGCACCCGGCTTTACCCACTCGCCCGGAATGAGGCCGGGCTTGCCGACGGCAACGACCAGGATATCGGCGCCGCGCACGGCGGCCTCGAGTACGTCCGGGGGCGTGAACCGGTGGCAGCAGGTGACCGTGGATCCCGCGATCAGCAGCTCGAGCGCCATCGGCCGGCCGACATGGTTGCTGACGCCGACGATGGTCGCGGTCCGTCCCCTGACCGGCTGGTCCGTATAGCCCAGCAGCGTGGTGATGCCACGCGGGGTGCATGGCCGCAAGCCGAACTCGCGCAGCACCAGATGCCCCACGTTCTGCGGATGGAAGCCGTCGACGTCCTTTCGCGGGTCGATGCGATTGATCAGCGCGGTGGCGTCGCGACGATCCGGCAGCGGCAGCTGCAGGAGGATCCCGTGGATCGACGGGTCGGCATTGAGTCGGTCGATCAGCGCGAGCAGCGCCTCGTCGGCGGTGTCCGCCGGGAGGTCGTGGTCGACCGCGCGGATGCCGACCTTCTGCGCCGCGCGACGCTTGTTGCGCACGTAGACGGACGAGGCCGGATCGTCGCCGACGAGGATCACCGCGAGCCCGGGCGCCATCGCGCCTGCCGCGAGCCGAGTATCGACGCGCGCCTTCAACTCGTCGAGCAGCGACTCCGCGATGCGCTTGCCGTCGAGGATGCGGGCGGTGGTGCGGTCGTCGGTCATCGGCGCGCGGGGTGGAAACGGGAAGGCATTATCGCCGCTGCGGCCCACGGGCGCCCGATCTCACCCGCCGCAGAACCGCGCGTAGTCGATGTAGCCGGCGAACTCGCGGCCGGGCGCGCACACCGCGCAGGCGGGATCGGGCGGAATCCGCGTCTCGCGGAAGCGCATCGCGAGCGCGTCGAAATGCAGCAGCCGGCCCGACAGAGGCTCTCCGATCGCCAACAGCAGCTTCAGCACTTCGGTGGCCTGCAGCATGCCGATCACCCCCGGCAGTACACCGAGCACGCCGGCCTCCGCGCAGTTGGGCGCGGCTTCGGGCGGCGGCGGCTCGGGAAACAGGCAACGGTAGCAGGGCTGCACGCCGCGATGCCGTCCGGCGTCGAACACGGCGAGCTGGCCCTCGAAGCGATGCACGGCTCCGTACACGAGCGGCTTGCGATGGCGCACGCAGGCATCGTTGAGGAGGTAACGCGCGGGAAAGTTGTCGGCGCCGTCGAGCACGACGTCGATGCCGTCGAGCAACGCATCGACGTTCTGCGCGGAAACGCGCTCCTGCTTCGCCTCGATGCAGATTCGCGGATTCAGCGCGCCAAGCGTCGCTGCGGCGGAATCCACTTTCGCCAGCCCGATCCGCGCTTCGGCATGCAGGATTTGCCGCTGCAGGTTGCTGCGGTCGACCACGTCGTCGTCGGCGATGCGCAGCGTGCCGACGCCCGCCGCCGCGAGGTAATACGCCGCGGGCGACCCGAGACCGCCGGCGCCGACCAGCAGCACGCGCGCCTGCTGCAGCCGTCTCTGTCCCTCGACCCCGACCTCGGGCAGCCGCAGGTGGCGCGAATAGCGATCGAAGAAGTCCGCATCGCCTTCCGGCACGACGATCGGCAGGCCATCGGCGCGCCAGCGTCGCGTGCCACCTTCGACCGAGAACACGCGGCTGTAGCCTTGGTCAATGAGCTGCTGCGCGGCGCGATGCGAGCGTGCGCCCGATTCGCAGATCAATCCGATCTCGCGCCCGCGGTCCGGAAACGCTTGTGCCAGCTCGACGGCCGCGAGGGAAAGCGCGCCTTCGGCCATGCCGGTAGCGCGCTCGTGCGGCTCGCGCACGTCGACGAGGACAGCACCTTCGTGCTGACGGGCGCGGGCCTGCTCGGGATCAACGGCGGGGATCATGCGCATAGTGTGCCGCGCGTGCGTCGCGCTGGCGTCGGTTCGAACCGTGGGTGCCCATCCGACCGACGGATCACTACTTGCGCTTCGCGTTCCGGATCAGGCGCCGCTTCTTCGCGACCTGGCGCACGGTCAACTCGTTCTTCTTGCCTTCGAACGGGTTGGTGCCCTCCTTGAAGACGAACCGCACCGGCGTGCCGACCAGCTTGAAGCGCTTTCGGAAGAAGTTTTCCAGATAACGGCGATACGTGTCGTTGAGTGTGCGAAGACGCGTACCGTGCACCACGAACGTCGGCGGATTGTTGCCCGCCGGATGCGCGAATCGCAGCTTCGGAACGTGCCCGCGCACCGTCGGCGGCGGATTCGTTTCGTACGCCACTTCGATCGCCTTGGTGACTTCGCTCGTGCTGAATTCCTTGGTCGCCGACGCATGCGCGCGGTGCACCGCGGCGAACAGCTCGCGAAGACCCGACCCGTGCTTGGCGCTGATTCGCACGGCCTCCGCCCACTCCACGAAGCTCAACTTGCGCGAAAGCAGCGACTCGGCCTGCTGGCGCTGGTAGTCGGTCAGCCCGTCCCACTTGTTGACGGCGATCACCAGCGCGCGGCCGGCATCGAGCGCGTACCCGAGCACCGTGGCGTCCTGGTCGGTAATGCCTTCGGAGGCGTCGAACATCACGACCGCGACCTGGCACTGCTCGATCGCCTGCAGCGTCTTGAACGCGGAGAACTTCTCGACGACCTCGTCCACCCGCGACTTTCGGCGCAGGCCAGCGGTGTCGACGAGCCGGTACAGGCGCCCGTCGCGCTCCATGTCGATCGACACGGAGTCGCGCGTCGTGCCCGGCACTTCGGACGCGATCATGCGTTCCTCGCCGAGCACACGGTTCACCAGTGTCGACTTGCCGACGTTGGGGCGCCCGATGAAGGCCAACCGCACCCGCGACGGATCGGTGTCGAGCACCGGTGAAACGCCGGCGTCGGGAAGATGCGAATAGATGCGGGCGAGCAGCGCGTCGAGGCCCTGCCGATGCGCGGCGGCCACCGCGATCGAATCCGACAACCCGTAACGCGCGAATTCATTCAGCGACTGCTGCGCGTCGATGCCGTCGGTCTTGTTTACGACGAGCAGCGTCGGGCGACCGGTACGACGCAACCAGACGAGGATTTCGTCATCGATGGCGGACGGGCCTTCGCGGCCGTCGACCACGAACAACACGACGTCGGCTTCTTCAGCAGCTGCTCGCGCCTGGCGCGCAGTGGCCCCCGCAAGGCCTTCTTCCTGCCCCGCGATTCCGCCGGTGTCGACCACCGCGAACGGCGGCCGCCCCTCGGGACGCGCGACGCCGTAGTTGCGATCGCGCGTTACGCCGGGCTGGTCGTGGACGAGCGCATCCCGCGTGCGGGTCAGCACGTTGAAAAGCGTTGATTTGCCGACGTTGGGACGTCCGACGAGGGCGACAAGCGGAAGCATGGTGCGACCTCGAGAGGTTCCGGAAACGAAACGGGCCGCAGCGTGGGTGCACCACGCGTGCGGCCCGCGGTGTGCTTACTTCGCGCGGAACGCGGTCAGGCCGCCATCCACGTTCTGCACCAGCACGATACCGTCAGCCGCCACGGGCGTGGCGCGGATGGCGTCGTGGCCGGCGCGCATGCGGGCGGCGAACGCGCCGTCCGACAGCCGCAGCCAGTGCACATAACCGTCGAGGTCGCCAACGACGACGTCGTCGCCTGCCACGGCCGGCGCGGTCACATCGCGG
>NZ_VTRV01000068.1 GCF_008274655.1 Cognatilysobacter lacus
CCGATCTCGCCTGGCCCCGGACGCTGCAGCGCGACGACCGCGAGCACCGCGGCTGCCGCGAAGCCCGCGGCGGCCGATGCCTTCCAGAATCCCGAGCCGGTCGATGCCACCGGCGCGCGTCCTTCGACAGGCGACCAGCCCAGCCGGGTGCGCAGCCGGGGCCATACATGGGCCGGTACAGGTTCGTCCGCAAATTCCTCATCGAGCGGCGCGAGGCGCGAGGCCCAGTCGGCGACGAGGCGCGCGAACGCCGGGTCGCGCCCGATCCGAAGGCGCGTCTGCAGCCGCTGCGAATCGTCGAGCACGCCGAGTACGTATTCGGCGGCCAGCACGTCGGTCGGCGGCGGATCGCGGTCGATTTCTTGGTCGCGCATGGTCATGGCTCCAGGCACGTCCGAAGTTGCAGCAATCCACGCCGGATCCAGCTCTTCACCGACCCGAGCGGCGCACCGGAGCGCGATGCCAGTTCTTCGTAGGTCGCGCCCTCGAAGAATGCCGTGCGGATCAGGCCGCGCCGGCGATCGTCGAGCTTGTCGAGGCAGCGCTGCAGCCGCTCGCGGTCGTCGGAGGCTTCGGCCTCGTCGACCGGCGAGAGCCCGGCGTCAGGCAATTCATCGCCGAGTTCGATCGCCGTCGTCCGCGCCGCATGACCGGGAGCACGCAGCCGGTCAATGGCACGATTGCGCGCGATCATCGCCATCCACGCCATCGCGCCGGCACGGTCGGGATCGAACTGTTCGGCCTTGTGCCAGATCGTTGCAAACACATCCTGCAGCACATCCTCGGCTTCGGCGCGGTCGGAAAGTACACGGATGCAGATCGCGAACAGTCGCGGCGATGCGAGGCGATACAGGCGCTCGAACGCCTGGCGGTCGCCCTGCGCAACGTGGAGCAGCAGAGCTGCCTGCGGGTCTGCCGTGATGTCGCCCGGCATGGGCATGGTCTCGAGCATGGGGCTCTCATCGAAGCAGTGGCGGGCGGTGTCGAACACGAGTCCTCCGGCGAAGTGCCGAAGGCTGAACGGTTATGCCATCCCCGCCCCGCCCCCGCAAGCGCGCCCCATGGCGTGCACACCGGTAACTACGCGAACGCCCCTCGCGCGGATGCAACCGGCACCCTCGAGCGTTCGGGACAAGGCGGCCGTGTCAGCCGCGCCGCTCGCGAAGGGAACGCAGGATGCCGTACCCGCTCACCGCTACCCAGGCGAGTTCGAGCAGGAACACCGAAAGATTGAACTTGCCGATGAGCGACACGAGGATGCCTGCCGCGCCCAGCAGGTTGAGCACCTGGTAGGTGAGCCCGGTGCCGGACAACCGACGCGTCTGCAGCAGGAAGTAGGCGGCCAGGATCGCGAGCGTGCCGCCGAGGCCGACCACGTCGTACCACTGCAGGGCGATGACGGGATCGTTCTGCATCAGGTGCTGCTCCTCTGTCTGACCGCTTCGAACAACGTGACACCGGCCGCCACGGAGACATTGAGACTCTCGACGCCCGTACCGGCCGCGCCCGGCATCGGAATCGACACCAGTCCATCGCAGGTCTCGCGCGTCAGGCGCCGAAGGCCATCGGCCTCGCCGCCGAGCACGAGGCCCACGTTGCCACGCAGGTCGAGCTTGTACAGCGGGTCGCCGACGTCGCCCGCAAGCCCGTAGAGCCACACGCCGAGCTGCTGCAGCTCCTTCATCGAACGCGCGAGGTTGGTGACCTGCACGACGGGAATCGAATCGGCGGCGCCCGCGGACGTCTTGCGCACCGTCGCGTTGACCTGCACTGACTTGTCCTTCGGGATCACCACGGCGGTGACGCCGGCGGCGGCGGCGCTTCGCAGGCAGGCGCCTAGATTGTGCGGGTCCTGCACGCCGTCGAGGATCAGCAGTAGGGCGCGTCCCTCGGCGCCTTCGACAAGCCCCTGCAGCTCGTTCTCGCTCCACGTATGCGCCGCGACGTAGCGGGCGATGGCGCCTTGGTGGCGCACGCCACCCGATGCGCCGTCGAGCGCCTGCGTGGCGACGCGGCGCACATCGATGGCGAGGCGACGTGCCTGGGTCTCGATCTCGAGCAGGCGCGGATTCTTCGCGCCGGCTTCGATCAGGACTTCGCGCACATGTTCGTGATCGTTCTGCAACGCGGACCAGACGGCATTGATGCCGGCGATCCACTGGTTCTGTTTGCTCATGGGGCTATTGTGCCGCGCATCGCGTGGATGCGCTTTCGGGTGGGCCGATCACGTCAGCGGAGCAGAGACCGCCGCGCGGCGGCGACGGAACGGCCAGACGCTCGCGTATCTTTCCGCGAGCGCCGTGGACGTCCGCGTTCAGTACGCCTGCTTCTTGCGCTTGGCCGGCTGACCGCGCGGCGGCAACGGCATCGCCCCGCTGCCCTCCTCCGTCAGGCGGAAGTCGATCTTGCGGTCTTCGACGCTCGCCTTCAGCACGATGATTTCCGCGCGATCACCCAACCGGTACTCGCGCCCGCGGCGCTCGCCGGTGAGCGTCTTGCGGATCGGGTCGAAGTGATAGAAATCGTTCGGCAGTTGGGTGACGTGCACCAGGCCGGTCACCTTCGACTCGTCGAGTTCGATGAATAGGCCGAAGCTGGTCACGCCGCTGATCGTGCCGTCGAACTTTCCGCCGATATGCTGCTCCATCCACGCGGCGCGATAGCGCTCGTCGACCTCGCGTTGCGCTTCATCCGCGCGGCGCGAGCGCTCTGAGGACTCCAGTGAAAGCTGGGCCATCGCGCTCGGCGAGTAGCGGAATTTCTCCGGTCGTTCGCCGCTGAGCGCGTGCTTGATCGCGCGATGCACCAGGAGGTCGGGATACCGGCGGATGGGCGAGGTGAAGTGCGCATATGCCTCGAGCGCCAGGCCGAAGTGGCCGACGTTGCCCGGCGAATACACCGCGAGAGACTGGCTGCGCAGCAACACCGATTCCAGCAGCGTCGCGTCGGCGCGGTCGCGGATCTTCTTGAGGAGCTCGGTGAAGTCGCGCGGCTCGACCTTCGACCAGGCCGGCATGCGCAGCCCGAATTCCTTCAGGAACTCCAGCAGGTCGGTGTACTTCTGCTCCGGTGGCCGCTCGTGGATGCGATACGGCGCCGGAACGTCGGCGCTGATGAGGAAACGCGCGGCCTCGACGTTCGCCGCGATCATGCACTCCTCGATGAGCTTGTGCGCGTCGTTGCGCTGGATCATCCCGGCCTGCGTGACGTCGCCCTGCGGGCCAATCACGAAGCGAACCTCGCTGGACGCGAACTCGATCGCGCCCCGCTTCTCGCGCGCGCGGACCAGCACCTGGAACAGCTGGTGCAGCTGCTCGACATTCGGCATCAGCGAACCGATGAGCTGGCGCGCATCGGCCTTGGCCTCGTCGGTGACGTCGTCGCCGATCGCGTTCCACACCTGGGTGTACGTGAGGCGCGCATGCGAATGCATGACCGCTTCGTAGAACTTCGACGAGGTCACCTGCCCCTTGCGATCCACCTGCATGTCGCAGACGAAGCAGAGCCGGTCGACCTGCGGCTTGAGCGAGCAGATACCGTTCGACAGCGTTTCGGGCAGCATCGGCACGACGAAACCGGGGAAGTACACGCTGGTGGCGCGCTTCTGGGCTTCGTCGTCGAGCGCCGTGCCGGGCCTGACGTAAGCCGAGACGTCGGCGATCGCGACGATCAGGCGGAAACCCTCGGCATTCGGCTCGCACCAGACCGCATCGTCGAAGTCCTTCGCGTCCTCGCCATCGATGGTGACGAGCGGGACCTTGCGAAGGTCCACCCGGCTTGCGGCGGCGGCGGCGTCGACTTCCACCGGGATCGCGGCGGCCTGCTCGAGCACCTGCGGCGAAAATTCGTGGGGAATGTCGTGTCCGTGGATCGCGGCCTGCACGGCGAGCGAAGCCGTCAGCCTGTCGCCCAGGACGGTCAGCACGCGACCGACCGGCATGCGCTTGCCGTCGGGCATTTCGGTAATTTCGACGACGACGAGCTGTCCGTCACGGGCGTCGTTTCGTTCGTCGAGCGGGACCAGAACGTCCTGCTGGATGCGGCGATCGTCCGGGATCACCACGCCGGCGCCGGCGCGTGTCTCGTAGCGCCCGATCAGTCGCGTCAGGCGACGCTCGAGCACTTCGACGATCGCGCCTTCGCGACGACCACGACGGTCGATGCTGGTCACGCTGGCGAGCACGCGGTCGCCGTGCATGACCTTGCGCATTTCGGCCGGCGGCAGGAACAGGTCATCGCCATTGCCCGGATCGGGCTTGAGGAAGCCGAAGCCATCCGGGTTGGCGATGACCACGCCCGGCAGCAGGTCGACGCGTTGCGCCGGAAGGAACGCGCCCTTGCGGTTCTGCAGCAACTGGCCGTCGCGCAGCATCGCGCGCAGGCGGAACCCGAGTGCTTCGCGGCGCTCGTCGTCGTCGATCCCCAGCTGTCCGGCGATGGCGTCCAGCGGCAGCGGCCCGTCGGCTGCGGCGAGCAATTCAAGGATCATTTCGCGGCTGCCGATCGGCCGTTCGTAACGCGCGGCTTCGCGACCCGCTTGCGGATCGACCGACGGCGCGGGGCCGCGGCTCGCCTTCAAAGCCGAACGCGGCGGCTCGGGCAACCACGGTGGACGCTTGGACTGCGCTGCCCCACCGCCCTTCCGCGCCCCTGCACCACTTCGGTTACCGCCGCTGTGCGGGGGCTTTCCGGCGCCGCTGCGCCCGTCTGTTGGTTTCTTTCCTTTCATGAACGAATGGTCTCACACGTTCATGACGGCGACGTCGGCCCAGACGCTCAGCGGCCCCACATCTTCAGCCGCCAAAGGGCCCACGCGCCCGACCCGACCACGAGCAGGGCGATGAGCCCGCTGGCGATCTCGAACCCGCGTTCGCCGGCGTCGAACAGATGCGCCTGGAAATTCATGCCGAGTACGCCCGCGATGGTGGCGGCCAGCCCCATCGCCACGGTCACGACGGTCAGCGTGTGCATTGCCTGGTTGGTGCTCTCCGAAGACCTCGAGGTGTACAGGTCGAAGCTGCCGTTGACGAGTTCGCGCGCGCTCTCGATGACCGACACCACGTGCCCGTAGCGCAGGCTCACCGCGCGACAGTGACGCTGCGCCGAATCCGACAGCCGCGGGTCGAAATCGGGACGCCCGAGCGCGTCGAACAGGTCGCGCTGCGCTGCAAGGTGGCGGCGGAGCTTGGACGCCTTGTGCCTCAGGCTCTGCAACTCGGCGAGGTAGCCGGGGCGGGCGCGTCGCAGGATGAGCAGCTCGATGCGGTCGAGCGACGACTCGAATGCGTCGCGCGCGTCGAGGTAGTCGGTGAGCATCCGATCGAGCAGGCCCATCGCGAAGCTCGTCGCCTCGAGCATGCCGATACGCATCTGGTCCGCCTCGTTGCCGAGGACGCCGGCAATGAAATCGATGTGACCGCGATGGACAGTCGCCACCACGTTGGGGCCGATCCCCATCGCGACGAACGTCTGCGTTGGTTGCTTCTCGTCGTGCCAGTTCAACGCGCGCAGGTGGAGGTAGGTCCAGTCGCCCTCGATCACCAGGCCGAACGTGCCGCCAGCGTCGGGATCGAGCCGTTGCACGTTCGCGCCGAGCGCCGCGAGTTCCTGCGGCAGGCCGTCGGCCACGTTCGCATTCACCCATAGCAACCGGTGGTCGGGTACCGACGCATGGGCGAACAGCGAGTCGGGATCGATTTCGCGGCAGACCTGGTCGTCCTCGAACAGCAGCACGCGCAACCGGCTCGCGGCCGGGTCGGCGCAGGACGTGTCTTCCTCGGTGGCCATGTCATTCTCCCGTGCCAGGCGCCGCGGCTTCACGGTCGACATGGCCTTGCCTTGTTAGAACGCATGCGTCGGCCGTTGCCCAGCGCCGCACGCCATGCGAGGACGCCATGCAGACCCATCCGCCCGTCACGACCCGTGAAAAGGACCTCGACAAGGCGCTCAAAGACACGTTCCCGGCGAGTGATCCGCTGTCCGTGACCGCGCACCTCACGGCGACACCCACCAGCGACAGCCTCGTCGAATCCGACCGCAGTGCCGACCATCCCGGCACGGTCACGGTGTACCGGATCGTTCGCGACGAGCAGAAGGACAAACCCTTCGCGGGCGATGCCGCCGACGCCGGTCGCTGGACCTCGGAGGGGACGCCAGCCATCTACGCAACGCTGTCGCCCGGCACCGCACTGCTCGAGTTCCTGGCGCACTGCGATGACACGCCGCCCGCGAGCGCGTACCTGGCGAGAGCGCAGATCCCGGTCGAGCGTATCGACGTGCTGCAGGCCTACCCGTCGACCTGGCGCCAGCACCCGTATCGCCGCGACGTCCAGCAGGTCGGCGACGCATGGTCGGCCGCTCACCGCTCGCTCGCGGCCAAAGTGCCCAGCGCGATCTGCGAGGAAGCCAGCAACCTGATCATCAACCCGGCACACGTCGATTCCCCGCTGATCCAAGGCGTGCAGGTCACGCCCATCGGCATCGACCCGCGGCTGCGCCGCATAGCGGGCAGCTGAGGCCGGAATCGAAAAACCCGCGGCGAGTCGCGGGTTTTTCGAAGGCACCATCCGCCTGTCAGTGCTGCGTCTGGCGATCGCCGCGATCACCCTGGCCGGGGCCCGCGTCGGTCTTCGAATGCTGCCTGCGGTCCTGCGAAAGGGAACGGCCCACGTCCGCCGACTCGGTGAAACGGCCCTTGTCGTCGCGGCGCACGAAGCGCTTGTCGCTTTGGGTCGGCTCGATCAGTTCGCGCTTGCTCATGGCTCTCCATCCTCGAACGGGCTCGGAACGTGGTTCGAAATTGTCCCAGCGGCGGTGAAGACGGAGGCAAGAGCAGCCAACCGCGGGCCAGACGCGTGCGGACTGTTTACGTACGATTGCTCTTTGCGTGCATTCGCCGCGATCGCAGTCACGTGCGCCTGCGGACGAACGCTGGCTCGCGTTTCTTCATACCGCCAGTCTTACGGATCGCGTTCACCACGTCGGTGATCTCGATGGGCTCTGGACACCGCGGGCACCGGTGGAGGTCCGGTATGGCTGTGGGGTAGCAGACGCTCACGCGCACGAACGCAACTCACCTGGAAGCGACGCGACCGATACACCGCTTCTGGAGTCAGGTTGACGTCGGAAACCGCGGGATCGAGCGCCGGCGCGCCGTGCACGGACGCAGCCGGTCCGCTGCAGTCTTCTTCCTCTGAGGTGCGCAGTCGCCATCCAGGAAACTGGCGCCGAAGCGGCGCCCACAAGCTAGCCCGGCAGGTCTGCGCCAGCCCAGCCATGACGGCGCCGTTGCGACGCCTTTTCGCGACTGCCAACACACGCGGTACTCCGCGAGGTGAGCTGCAGCTGGGAAAAATCGCTTGCGGACGCCTGCGTAGCGACGTGAGCAGCGCCCGCGAGCGGCGCAGCCCAGAACGCGCCCGTGTCCTGCGAAGCCTACGGCCGCCGCGCAGGTGCAGTCCCGCACGACGTCCCGGCGTTCAGTGCTTGTCGCCGGCCTTCGCAGGCGCGGTCGCGGCCGGTCGCGCAAGCGTCTTCGCCGATGTCGCGTTGCCTGCCTTTTCGACACGGAACTCGTTTATCGCGACGCCGACGTCGATCCCCTCGCCGTGGCCGGCCAGTGCCAGCGACACGCGCCCCTTCGACGCCACTTCGACCTCACCGGTCTTGACCAGGCCGATATGGCCGCTGAGCGTGGCGTACCTGCCGACGACATCCTGGATCGTTCGCACGCGCGTAAACGTGCCCCTGCCATGGTCGATCTTCCATTTGCCGGCGCTCAGCCCCACGCCCTTCGCGATGATCTTCACCGGCATGCTGCTGCCGTCCGAGCACGTCACCGTGCCGGGGCCCTCGCCCTGCTGGTAGAGCACGGACCAGTCGCGCGACTGGAACTGCAGCTTGCATTTGACGTCGCGGTCCTTGGTGGCGCCGGTTGGCACCGCCAGCACCATCGCCACCGCGACACCGATCAATGAACTGCGTTGCATGGCCGCTTCCTGGGTCGCGCCGGATTGCGCCCGTGGATTACGCGCGACCGTGAGGATCGCGGTTCTGACGCGGGTCAACATTCGGACGCGGCCGCGTGCCGACACGGCAGCCATGCATGACGCCGGACCAAGCACGCGGACGTCCGGGGCCTCGTACCAGAAGCCCGCTTGCCCCACGCCCCCAAGCGAGAGGTGGCGCCGAAGCAGACGCGTTGGCAGTCGATACGGCACCGCTTCGCGGCGGGGCTTGACTCAGCGGAACCCCGTCCTGATGTTCCGTTCGGGTCAAAGCGGACGTTCCAACCGTCCGAGACACGTCTGCGCCCGGGCGCCTGCGGCGACCGTTGGCCGCGTGCGCGCGCATCCGGGCACGTGCGCCTACGAAGCGGTGCGCCATACTCGTGGTCTACGTCCACGTCTCGCCGAGCTTGATGCGACCGTTGAAATACCTTGGTGGCTACCCACCGCATGTGCTCGCGCGTGTGCATGCGCTCATTGAGCAGGGGCGGCTGAGGGACGTACTGGGAGGCCGGTACGGCGAACTGCATTCCGTGCGTACCGATGGCCAGCTCTACGATTACGTTCAGGCCCTGAAGGAGCGGCATCTACGCCAATCGGTTCCGCTCGCCAAGGTTGTCTACGACAACAAGCTGCAGGTGATGAAGCACGCATTGGGCACCCATACGAGCATTTCCCGCGTGCAGGGCGACCGACTCAAGGCCAGCCGGGAGATTCGCATCGCGACCGTGTTTCGTGACTCGCCCGCCGAATTTCTGAAGATGATCGTGGTGCATGAGCTAGCGCATCTGAGAGAGCCCGAGCACGACAAAGCCTTCTACCGACTGTGCACGCACATGGCGCCGGACTACCACCAGCTGGAGTTCGACCTGCGCCTGTACCTGACTCTGCTGGATCTGGATACCTGATCCGATCGCGGTGCGTCGCCGGCCGGCCTCGAAGCGCACGATGCCAGCGATATGTCCGCTGTCCGCTTTCGGCCAATGGCGGACGATGCGTGCATAGCCGCCGGCGTGCGTCTGGGTAAGCGCTCGGCGACCCCGGGTATCGGATACGACCTTGTCGAGAGCTACCGTGAGGCCTTCTCGATACGGGGCACATGCGTTCTAACTGTAGGCCCCTTCTGCAAGTCTTCCCGAGTCCACTGAACGTTCGCTCTGTGGACCACTTCTCAACCGCCTCGACGGGTTGCGCCTGAAACAAAAAACCCGCCATCTCGGCGGGTTCTTCGTAGATCTCATGATGTCGCGGGACTTCATGAAACCATCTGTTGGTGCCCGGGAGAGGACTCGAACCTCCACGAAGTTGCCCCCGCTAGCACCTGAAGCTAGTGCGTCTACCAATTCCGCCACCCGGGCAGGGTGCGGCGCGTATGTTGGGGCGGTGGCGGCGCGATGTCAACGCTTATCGGGTGTGGACCCCGCCGCGCCCGATCGCGGCCGGTGAGACACGCGCACCCGAAGCTGGGCCTGCGACGGCGAGCCACGGCGCGCACGTAGAATCTCTTGCGAAATCGCAGTTCCCCGGGCCGAGCCCGCACCCTCGCGAGCGCCGCTCGCGTCGCCTCCCGGATGTCCATGACCGACTCGCCCCGTTCCACCTTCCACGGCTTCGAGCAGATTCCGCTGCGCGAATATGCCGAGCGCGCCTACCTCGACTACTCGATGTACGTCGTGCTCGACCGCGCCCTGCCCTTCATCGGCGACGGGCTCAAGCCCGTGCAGCGCCGCATCGTCTATGCGATGAGCGAGCTCGGCCTGAATGCCGGCGCGAAGCCGAAGAAGTCCGCACGCACGGTCGGCGACGTGATCGGCAAGTTCCATCCGCATGGCGACAGCGCTTGCTACGAGGCGCTGGTGCTGATGGCGCAGCCGTTCTCGTACCGCTACCCGCTGATCGAGGGCCAGGGCAATTTCGGCTCGCAGGACGATCCCAAATCCTTCGCGGCGATGCGCTACACGGAGTCCAAGCTGACGCCGATCGCCGAAGTGCTGCTGGGCGAACTCGCGCACGGCACCGTCGACTGGGATCCGAACTTCGACGGCACGCTCGAGGAGCCGAGCTGGTTGCCGGCGCGCCTGCCGCACCTGCTGCTGAACGGCACCACGGGCATCGCGGTGGGCATGGCTACCGACGTGCCGCCGCACAACCTCCGTGAGGTGGTCAGCGCGTGCGTGCGCCTGCTCGACGACCCCGACGCGACGACGCGCGACCTGTGCGAGCACGTGCTCGGCCCGGACTACCCCACGCCTGCCGAGATCATCACGCCGCGTGCGGACATCGTGCAGATGTACGAGACCGGCCTCGGCAGCGTTCGCGCGCGCGGCGTGTGGCAGAAGGACGGCCCGAACATCGTGATCACCGCGCTGCCCTACCAGGCGTCGCCGGGGAAAATCATCGAGCAGATCGCCGCGCAGATGCGCGCGAAGAAGCTGCCGTGGCTGGAAGACATCCGCGACGAGTCCGACCACGCGAATCCGACGCGCATCGTGCTGGTGCTGCGCAGCAATCGTGTCGACGTCGACCCGCTGATGGGCCACCTGTTCGCCACCACCGACCTCGAACGCAGCTACCGCATCAACTTCAACGTCATCGGTCTCGATGGCAAGCCGCAGGTCAAGAACCTGCGCGCATTCCTGACCGAATGGCTGCAGTTCCGCAGCGACACCGTGACGCGGCGCCTGAGCCACCGGCTGGAGCGCGTCGAGCGCCGGCTGCATATGCTCGACGGCTTGCTCGTCGCCTTTCTCAACCTCGACGAAGTCATACGCATCATCCGCTCCGAGGACGAGCCCAAGCCCGTCCTCATGGCGCGGTTCGGGCTCGATGCCGAGCAGACCGACTACATCCTCGAGACGCGCCTGCGCCAGCTCGCGCGGCTGGAGGAGATGAAGATCCGCGGCGAGCAGAACGAGCTGGCCACCGAGCGCGACCGCATCCAGTCGATCCTCGCGAGCAAGGCCAAGCTCAAGAAGCTGATCAAGGACGAGCTTCTCGCGGACATGAAGAAGTTCGGCGACGACCGTCGCTCGCCGCTGGTCGCGCGCGGCGCGGCGCAGGCGATCTCGGAGTCCGAGCTGGTGCCGAGCGAGCCGATGACCGTGGTGGTCAGCCAGAAGGGCTGGGTGCGTGCGGCCAAGGGCCACGAGATCGACGCGGCCAGCCTCAACTATCGCGAGGGCGACGAGTTGCTCGCCGCCGTGCGCACGCGCAGCACGTCGCAGGTGGCGTTCATCGACTCGACAGGGCGCAGCTATTCGACGGTCGTGCATTCGCTGCCGTCGGCGCGCGGCAACGGGGACCCGCTCACCGGGCGTTTTTCGTCCCCCTCCGGGGCATCGTTCCAGGCGGTCGCCAGCGGCGAGCCCGAGCAGCTGTTCCTTCTCGCCACCAGCCAGGGCTACGGGTTCGTGACGAAATTCGAGAACCTCGTCGGGCGCAACAAGGCCGGCAAGGCCACGTTGTCGCTGACGCCGAATGCCGAAGTGCTGCAGCCCTCGCCGGTGGCGCCGGCCAAGGGTGCGCGCGTGGTGGCGGCGACGAACGCCGGCCACGTTCTGGTCTTCCCGATCGACCAGCTGCCCGAGATGGAACGCGGCAAAGGCAACAAGATCATCGAGATACCGAAGGCCAAACTCGGCACCGAGCGCGTGATCGACGTGGTGGCGGTCGGGCCCGAGCAGTCGCTGGTGGTGATGTCGGGCGCGCGCACGATGACGCTGGGCTACAAGGATCTCGACCCCTACATCGGCCAGCGAGGCGCTCGCGGCGGGCTGCTGCCGCGCGGCTGGCAGAAGGTGGAAGGCCTGCTGGTCGAGTGAGGTAGCGCTGCGCACTGGTCGTCGCGGCCGCGGTGATCGACACTCGACGCTCGGAAGACGAGGGTGCGGACATGGAACGCGATTTCTGGCTCGAACGCTGGCAACAGGGCCGTATCGGGTTCCATCAGGACCGGCCCACGCCGTTGCTGCTCGAACACTGGCGTTCGCTGGACGTCGCGGCCGGCAGCCAGGTGTTCGTGCCGCTGTGCGGCAAGTCGCTCGACATGGCCTGGTTCGCATCGCAGGGCTTTCGCGTTCTCGGCGTCGAGCTGTCCCGGGAGGCCGTCGAGCAGTTCTTCGCCGAGCATGGCCTCGAAGCGGAAATCGAAGACACCCGATACGGGCGATACCACCGCGCGGGAGGCATCGAGATCATCTGCGGCGACGCGTTCGCGCTCGACGAATACGTGTTGCGCGGCTGCGCCGCCGTGTTCGACCGGGCGGCGCTGATCGCGCTGCCTCCATCGCTGCGCGAGCGCTACGCCCATGAGCTGTACGCCCGTCTTCCGGCGAACTGCCGGGGTGTACTCATCACACTGGAGTACCCGCAGCACGAAAAGGCCGGGCCGCCGTTCTCGGTGCCGCAACCTGAGGTCGAATCCCTTTTCGCGCGCCACTGGCACGTGCAGGTGCTCGCGCGTCACGACATCCTTGCCGAGCAGCCCGGCTTCGTCGCCGAAGGCGTGACCGCGCTGCACACCGTGGCCTACCGGCTCGACCGGCGCTGAAACCCGCGTCGGACCGGGGAGATCGGAATGCATAGCTGGATTCGCTGGACCCGCCGCTTGCTGATCGGCGTAGCGGTGCTGGTGTCGGCGCTTGCGATCGCTGCGTGGCTGACGCTGCGCGCGAGCCTGCCATTGCTCGACGGCGACATCGCCATCAAAGGGTTGTCGGCGCCGGTGCGGATCGTGCGCGATGCAGGCGGCACGGTCACCATCGAAGCGTCCAACGAACGCGACGCGATGCGCGCACTCGGCTACGTGCACGGCCAGGAACGTTTCTTCGAAATGGACCTGATGCGCCGGCTGGTCGCTGGCGAACTCGCCGGCCTGTTCGGGCCGGCCGCGCTTCCGACGGATCGCGCGCATCGGAAGGACCGGCTGCGCGAACGCGTGAAGGCCAACCTGGAAGCCGCGCTCGACGGCAGGCGCGACGTGGCGCAGGCGTACGCCGACGGAGTCAATTCCGGGCTCGGCGCGCTGTCGGCGCGGCCCTGGACCTACGTGCTGCTGCGGCAGGCGCCGCGCGCCTGGCGCATCGAGGACACCCCGCTGGTCGGCTACGCGATGTATTACGACCTTCAGGACGCGAGTGACGCGCGCGAACGCTCGCTGGCCGAGGTTCTGCCGCATCTGCCGCAGGCGCTTCGCGCACTGGTCACGCGCGACGGCACGTCATGGGATGCGCCGCTCGAAGGCGCCGCCCGTGGCGACGCATCGCTGCCGGGGGCGAAGGACATCGATCTGCGCGGATGGTCCACGGCCGCGACGAGACTCGTGCGAGAGCCGTCGCGTCGCGAAGTCGGCAGCAACAATTTCGCGGTGGCCGGTCGGCTTACGGCGGACGGCCGCGCCATCCTCGCCGACGACATGCACCTTGGCCTGAGGGCGCCGAACATCTGGTTCCGTGCGCGGCTGCGGTATGCGGACGCCGCCGCAGCCGGCGGGCACGTGGACGTCAACGGTTTCACCTTGCCCGGCCTTCCCGGCGTGGTGGTGGGCAGCAATACGCACGTGGCCTGGGGCTTCACCAACAGCTACGGCGACTGGGTCGACTGGATCACGGTGCCCGGCTGCACGGTCGCTGCCTGCCCCCAGGCGCGGACGTACCGCGAGAGCATTCCCGTCGCAGGTGGCGAGGACGCCGCCCTCGACGTGCAAGAAACGCAGTGGGGGCCCATCGACCGCTTCGACGCGTCCGGCAATGCCGTGGCGCGTCGCTGGGTTGCACACCTTCCGGGCGCGCTCAACCTCGGCGTGCTCCGCATGGCGCGAGCGGCGTCGCTCGACGCTGCCATGCGCACCGCGGACCGCATCGCGATCCCGGCGCAGAACATGCTGGTTGCCGACGCTGCAGGCCGCATCGGGTGGCGGCTCCTGGGCCCGATGCCGCAGCGCTCAAGCGGCTGCAATGCCGCTGGCGTCTCCGACGGCGCCGCCTGCCCGCCCTGGCCGATTTCCACCGCCCATGCACCCATGCTCGTCGACCCGCCGTCCGCGCGACTCTGGACGGCGAACGCGCGCGTCACCGACGGTGACGACCTTCGCCGCATCGGCGACGGCGGCTATGTCCTCGCCGTGCGCGCGCACATGATCCGCGACGACCTGGCGGCGCGATCGCGATTCACCGAACGCGACCTTCTCGCGGTGCAGCTCGATGATAGGAGTCTGTTCCTGCAACGCTGGGCGACGCTCATGCACGCGGCCGCCGCGTCGACGCGCGGGGGATCGGCGCTGCGGGCGCTCGACCTCGGCCCA
>NZ_VTRV01000069.1 GCF_008274655.1 Cognatilysobacter lacus
CTTCCGATCTCTCGGGCAGGAGCAGGGCCGTGCGATGGACTGGCTCCGCGCGCACGGCCTGCAGGATGCGTCGCGCGTCGGCGAGTCCCTTCAGGTGGACGGTGGATGGGAGACCGCGGTCGAGATCGCGCTCGGGCAGCTCATCGAGGGCGTGCTGGTCGATCGACCCGAAAGCCTGGCGCGCGAGCTCGACGCGCTGGCCGAGGGCCGGCTGTCACTGGTGTCGCGCGAAAGTGTCGACGCCAGCCATGCGGCGAGCTCGCTTGCCGCGCACGTGCGTGGTCCGGCGGCGATCCGCGCGATGCTCGCGCGCGTGCATGCGGTCGACGACATCGATGCCGGGCTCGCGCTGCTCGCAAACCTGCCGGCTGGGGACGTGGTGATCACGCGCGCGGGCGAGCGACTCGGCGCCGGATGGGTGCAGGTCGTCCGCGCAAGCGCCGGCACGCAGGGCGCGCTGCTGCGGGAACGCGAGATCCAGACGCTGCGCGCGCAGATCGAGACGCTGGTCGCCTCCGAGCGCGCGCACGACGAACTGCTGGTCGACCTGCGGGACAGGCTGCTGGTCGCCGAACAGCATCGCGAAGATGCGCAGCGTTCGCTGTACATGGCGCACCGCTCGGTCAGTGAGCTCGCGGGCAGGCTGCAGATCCAGCAGGGCAAGGTTGATGCGGCGCGCGTGCGGATCGAGCGTATCGAAGCGGAGCTCGCGCAACTTGCGGAAACGCTCGACGCTGCCCGCGATCAGGGAAAGCTGGCGCGCGGCAACCAGGAAGACGCCGTCGTCCGCATGTCCGAGCTCGAGGACGTGCGCATCGAACTCGAGAACGAGCGCCGCCGCTTCACCGAGATGCGCGATTCTGCGCGCCAGGCAGCACGCGAGGCGCGTGACGCCGCCCACGCGCTGGCACTCACCGTCGAGTCCCAGCGTGCGCAGCGCGCAGGCCTTGCGCAGGCACTTGAGCGCATGACGGGCCAGCGTGGCCAGCTCGACTCCCGGCTCGGTGAGCTCGCCGCGCAGCTGGCCGACGGCGATGCCCCCGTTCGCGAGCTCGACGCGCAGCGCCAGGTCGCACTCGAACAGCGCGTGCTCGCCGAGCAGAAGCTCACCGCGGCGCGCACCGCGCTCGACGGCATCGATCACGAACTCCGCGGCTTCGAACGGGTCCGCCAGCAGCGGGACGAGCAGTCGCTCCAGCAGCGCGAGGCCATCGGCCAGCGGCGCCTGGAGCAACAGGCGTTGGCGCTCAAGGCAGAGCAGCTGTCGGCCGCGGTCGTCGAAGCCGGCTTCGTGCTCGACGACGTCACCGCAACGCTGACCGACGACATGGACGCGCAGGCATGGGAGCGCACGGTCACCGAGCTGGACGGGAAGTTGCGCCGGCTTGAGCCGGTCAACCTCGCGGCCATCGCGGAGCACGCCGAAGCCGCGCAGCGCAAGGACTACCTCGACGCGCAGGACACCGACCTGACGACGGCGCTCGAGACGCTCGAGGACGCGATCCGCAAGATCGACCGCGAGACCCGGGGCCGCTTCAAGGACACGTTCGACCGCGTCAATTCGGGCATGCAGGAGCTGTATCCGCGCTTGTTCGGCGGCGGGCATGCCTATCTGGAACTGACCGGCGAAGACCTGCTGGATACGGGCGTCGCGATCATGGCGCGCCCGCCCGGCAAGCGCGTGTCGAACATCTCGCTGCTGTCCGGCGGTGAGAAGGCGATGACCGCGGTCGCACTCGTCTTCGCGATATTCCGGCTCAATCCCGCGCCGTTCTGCCTGCTCGACGAGGTGGACGCACCGCTCGACGAAGCCAACGTCGGGCGCTTCACGGCGATGGTCAACGAGATGAGCGAGCAGGTACAGTTCCTGTTCGTCACCCACAACAAGGTCACGATGGAGGCGGCGCGCCAGCTGATGGGCGTCACCATGCGCGAGCCCGGCGTCAGCCGTCTCGTGTCCGTCGACCTCGCCGAAGCCGCGCGCCTGGCGGGCGCGGCCTGACCGCCGCAAGGAACCGATGATGTCCGACATGACGCTGATGCGGATCTGGATCTTCGTGGCAATGGTCGTGCTTGCCGGCGCGATCATCATCTTCGGGCGGCCCCGCAAGCCGTCGCAGGGTCGGCGCGTCGCGCGCGGCGATTCGGGCCGCGTCGAGCCCACGCTCGGCGAGCAGCTGGAGAGCGAACTGGCGCGCGACGATGGCAACGGCGAGCCCTTGCAGGAATCGCTCGATCTCGGCTCGCGCGTCGCCGCGTCGTCGAAAGAGGACCTCGGAAAGCGCACCACCGACGAGTTCGACAAGATCGTGACGCTGTACCTGGCCGCACGTGCCGGCGAGCTGCTGCACGGACCCGATATCGTGGTGGCCGCTGAAAAGGCGGGCCTCGAGTTCGGCCACATGGGGGTGTTCCACCGGCTGGTCGAAGGCCATCCCGAGCGTGGCCCCGTATTCAGCGTCGCCAACATCATGAAGCCCGGCAGCTTCGACATGGCGGACATCCAGTCCCTGAAGACGCCGGCCATCGCGTTCTTCCTGACGCTGCCCGCACCCGTTTCCGCGCTCGATGCATGGGACACGATGCTGCCGACCGCCCAGCGCATGGGCGAGCTGCTCGACGGCGTGGTTCTCGACGAGCAGCGCAACGCCATCGGCCGCCAGCGCATCGCACACATCCGCGACGAAATGCGCGCGTACGACCGCCAGCGCGAAGCGCCGCCGCTGACGCGTCCCGCGCGCTGGTGATCGGCGACGGCGCGATCACGACGCGCCGCTAGACTGGCCTGCGCTTCCCACGGAGTCCGGCCATGGCCGACAACGGGCTTCATCGCTCCCGTCACGATCGAATGGTGGCTGGCGTGCTCGGCGGCATCGCGCGCCACTACGGCTGGAACTCGACGCTCCTGCGCGTGCTCTACGTGCTCGTTTCGCTACTTTCCGCGGCGTTCCCGGGGATCCTCGTCTATCTCATCGCATGGCTGCTGATGCCCGAGAGCGATTGAGCATGTCGCGGCACCAGCCCAGGCCGCGCCCGTGACGGGCCACAGCGAACGCGCAGAAGGGGGAAACCGATCTCCGACGATGCGTCGCGCGCTCGTCGCGCTCGGAATGGCGTGGACACTGCCGAACACGGCGGTCGGGCTGCTGCTCGGGCTTGTCGGGATGCCGTTCGGTGCGCGGGCGCAGTTGCGCCGCGCCGACTTCGCGTTGGCCTTCCACCGCTGGCCCTGGGGACCGGGCGGCGCGCTGACGCTGGGCAACGTGATCCTCCATACCGGCGCGGACCTCGATGTCGCGTGCGCGACGTATGCGCACGCTGCCGGGCTCGGCGAGGAACCGATGGTGCAGCTCTCGCTGCACGAGCGCGCGCATGTGCTGCAGTACCTCGTGCTGGGCCCCCTGTTCCTGCCCGTCTATCTCGCGAGCGGCGGGGTAGGGGTGCGCAACCGCTTCGAACGCGCCGCCGATCGCTACGCGGCCTCGGGCCGCGGCTGGTGGCCTTGGCCTGCGCCGCCCGTTCCCGCGCGCAAGGTGCCGACGAACGGTCGAGGATGAAGGCGCTGCGGCGGTAACTTCGCACGGACAGGGGGCTGCTGAGTCGCACCGCGACACGGAGGGCAGCAATGGATTTCAAGGCTTACCGTCGCCCCGATGGGGCGTACGTGCTGGTGCCGGACTGCTTCGTGGCCTCGCGGGATGCGCAGGCACGACATGGCCCGCTGGTGCTCGTCGCGCGCTTTGATGCGGCTTGCCCGCCGGACGATCCGGTTTGGCAACGCGTCCTGGCCGACCTCGATCGACAGTCCTACGCGGTCGTGCGCCGCGACACGGGCGATCGCCTGGTTCTGGTTGCGAGCGGGCCCGAGACGGCCTGACGACCTGAGCGGGCGGCCCGCGCTCGACGTCGACAGGGCCGCGGACGGGACTTCAAAGCAGGCCGCGGCGCTCGCGACGCCGCGCTGTGGCCTGATGCGGTGCGGGTCGGACCGAAAACCGAACCGCAAATACGCGAAAGCCCCGCGTTATGCGGGGCCCTCTGGTGCCGGAAGTGGGACTCGAACCCACACGCTTTTAAGGGCGGCGGATTTTGAGTCCGCTGCGTCTACCGATTCCGCCATTCCGGCGCGGACGCGAAGTATAGATGCGCGAGCGACCGTCAGGCGGCTTCGTCGGTCTCGAGAGCGCGGTTGCTGCGAACGTACCACTCGCCCTCGGCGGGGACGAACGTCGAGCAGCACTGCATCTCGGCTTTGTAGATGTGCAGCGAAACGGCGACCTGCGCGTCGCTGGTGTTCCGGATCGTGTGGTACTCGTGCGGGGGAATCAGGCTGCCGGCGCTGCCCGGGCCCGCCTGTACGCCGCCGCCCGGCCGGAAGCGGAAGCGCTCGCCGTCGTGCTCGAGCAGTTCGTACTGCGTGATGTCCAGCTCGCCGTCCCAGACGCCTTCCACGCACCACAGCCCGGAATGGTCGTGCACCGGCGTTCCCTGGCCCGGACCCCAGGTCATCGCGACCACGCTATAGCCAAGCGTCGGGCTCCGATAGAGCTCGCGTCGCGCGTAGTGGTCGCTGATCGGCTCATGCACGCAGGACGGAAGTTCGAAGTCGCGATCGCGGATCAGCGCGCAGAGGACGTTGCGCACCGCGCGCGTCACCGCCTGGGTGTCGCCGGCGGAGACCGCGGCGTCGAGGGCCGCGACCATCTTGTCGTGGCCGGGAAATGCGACGTCGGGCAGGGCGATGGCGTTCATGCCTCGATTCTAGTCGCCGCGTGGCGCGCCGGTTGCAGCGACGCCAGAAAGCCGCCGACCGCGGGTCCGAAACGCTCGAAGTCCACCAGGAAGGCATCGTGTCCCTGCGGCGATTCCAGCGGCAGGAAGCGCGCATCCGCGCCGCCCCGGGCCAGGCCGGCGGCGATTTCCTCCTGCTGTTGGAGAGGGAACAGGATGTCGGTCTGCACGCCGATCACCAACGCCTTGTCGAGCTTGATCGATGCGAGCGCGGCCAGCGTGTCATGCTCGCCCTGTCCGCAGCAGTCGCCGATGTCGAACCAGTCCATGGCGCGGCTGAGGTAGAGATAGCAATTCGGATCGAAGCGGCGCACGAAGCGGCGTGCATGCGCCTCGAGGTAGCTCTCGACTTCGAACTCAAGGCCGAACGGATCGCCTCCGGTGCGGTCGGAATCGAGTCGCACGCGACCGAACCGACCGTCCCATTCAAGCGCCGAGCGATACGTGATCACGCCGAGCTTCCGCGCCATGCGCATGCCCGACTCGGGGTAGGTCTGCTCGTCGTAGTTGCCTGCGTTCCATGCCGGATCGAGCCGGATCGCCTCGCGCTGCAGCGAGCGGATGGCAATGGAGAACGGCAGCGCGCGCGCGGCGCCGGAGATATTGATGTGGTTGCGCGCCACGCCCGGATGCCGCGCCAGGAAGGCGAGGGCGGCCATTCCACCCATCGAATTGCCGATGACGCAGGCCAGATGGTCGATGCCCAACGAGCGCACGACGTGGGCGGCTGCGTCCGCGCAGTCTTCAACCGACAAGGGCGGGAAGTCGAGACGATACGGATCGTCTCCCCCCGGCGCGGCGGACGCGGGCCCGGTCGACCCCTTGCAGCTGCCGAGCGTGTTCACGCAGACGACGAACCAGCGGGCCGTATCGATGGGCTTGCCCGGGCCGAGCATGGCCTCCCACCAGCCGGGCGACGGGTCCGCATCGTTGGACGCGGCATGCGCGTCCGGCGACAGGCCCGTAAGGATCAGGATCGCGTTGCCGCGGTCGGCGTCGAGCTCGCCCCAGGTCTCGTACGCAACGCGTGCACCGCGCAGCGCACCGCCGCGCTTCATCGGAAACGGCGAGGGCAGCTCGGTGAAGCGCGTTCCCGGCGGGATGAATTCAGTCATGGCGATGTCCATTCGGCAGGTGCAATTGTGCCTGCCGACGCGCGATGCGGCCCCAACGGCCGCTTGAACCGTCGCTACACACCGTCAGTTACAGAGTAGGGGCTCTCTTTCGAGGAGCACCGCCATGAACGACACGAACGATACGAACGACACAAACGACATGAACCGCGATCCGATCACCGGCGCGCCGGGCTCGCATCCGGTGGGCACGGGGGTGGGCGGCGTCGGCGGCGCCGCGATCGGCGCGGCCATCGGCAGCGTGTTCGGCCCGATCGGAACGCTCGTCGGCGGCGCGATCGGCACGATGGCGGGTGCATCGGTCGGCCATTCCGCCGCGGAACGCATCGACCCGACCGGTGAAACCGAGGCATGGCGTGGCGAGGCGGCGGAACGCCCGTACTACGACAAGAACATGGATTACGACCGCGACTACGCACCGGCGTATCGATACGGGACCGAAGCGCGCAACGAAGGGCAGGGCGAAGCCTGGGAAACCGAGGAGACTCGGCTGAAATCCGGGTGGGGCAGCGCCAAGGGCGAGTCCCGCCTCGCATGGGACCAGGCGCGCGAGCCGGTGCGCGACGCATGGCAGCGCAGCGACCGCACGTACAAGACGTATGACGCAACCGACCGTCACTTCGAGCAACGTTTCAACCAGGCCGACTATTACAAGGCCGATTACAGCTTCGACGACTACAAGCCGGCGTATCGCTACGGCACGTTCGCGCGCAGCCAGTCGCAGTCCGGCCAGTGGGACGAGAACACCGAGCGCCAGCTCGAGAGCGGCTGGAATTCGGCGAAGGGCACGTCGCGCCTGACGTGGGCGGATGCCAAGGCCGCGGTGAAGGATGCCTGGAACGGTGTCGAACGCATCCTGCCGGGTGACTCGGACCACGACGGTCGCTGAGCGCGGCGTCTAGAAGCCACGCTCCTGTGACATCGAAGGCGGGGCACCCGGTTCGCTGCCGCGTGCTTCGCCGACGTCCGTTCACGTCGCCACGTTCGTTGCTTGGGGCCTGCGGTGCGGTGCCGTTGGCTCAACGAAGTGGAAGTACTCGGTGCACACCCGACGCCGGAAATGTGCGCCCTGCGTTCGCGAGTCGCGCGCTCCCGCATCACGCGTTCGGCATCGCGCCTCCGGAGTGCCGTGGGTGCGGCCTGGCGCCGAATCTGGCCGCGCCGGCTACTTCTTCGCAGGCGCGACGTAAGGCGCCCACTGCCTTACTTGCGCCAGCCGGTCCGCCCGCATCTTTCGCGCCAAGTCCACGAGCTTCCTGTCTTTCCCGTATTTGATTACCACGTCCGCCATCGCGACTGACTTGCGATCGTGCATCGTCATCATCGTCGCGAAGTCGGTATCGACGTTTCCGGTCATGTGCATTGGCATGCCGCCGCGCATGCCGCTCATCATCGCCGCATGCAGTTGCCGGCTGCCTTCGCTCATTCCGGCCATCGACTGCGGCATTCCGGGCATGTCGTGCATCGTGTGCGGCATGGTTTGGGGCGGCATTCGATGCTGGTCCTGCATCGGGTGCTGCGCGGTCGCTGCCGTGCTTGCCAACAGAACCGACAGGAACGCGCCCGTCAGCACTGCCTGATGGGGTTGCTTTGGTCGCACCGTCGTCATTGCTGTCTCCTCTGGCTTCTGCGTCGTTTGGTCGGCGCTTTGGGTTGGCGGCCTTGCCGGCGCCCACCCGGCAGGCGCGGCTCGCGTCACGGGCGGACTACACCGATGCGGTCGCCCCGCGTGCGCCGTCGCCACCAGACGCGACGGGGCGGCAATGGTCACCGGGCGCTGACGTACCCGCCCGGGACGCCATCGCTCGACAGCACGAACTGCCACAGCTGCGCCTGGCGGCTGCGGAACGCGCCCATGCTCGCGTGCAGGTAGTAGCGCCACATGCGACGGAAACGACGGTCATACCGCGCCGGCAGGTCGTCCCACGCGCGTTCGATGTTGTCGCGCCAGGCCCGCAGCGTGCGGTCGTAGTCAGCGCCGAAGTTGTGGCAGTCCTCGAGCACGAAGAGTCCTTCGCTCGCCTGCGCGATCTGCGCCGCTGAAGGCAGCATCGAGTTCGGGAAGATGTAGCGCGCGATCCACGGATCGGTGCGGTCGGTCGAGAGCCTCGTTCCGATGGTGTGCAGCAGGCTCAGCCCGTGGCGGGGCAGGCAGCGATGCACCGTCTCGAAATACGCGCGGTAGTTGCGGACACCCACGTGCTCGAACATGCCGACGGAGAACACGCGGTCGAACTCGCCGCGCACGTCCCGGTAGTCCTGCACGCGGATCTCGATGGGAAGTCCGTGGCACAGGTCCCGCGCGAACGCCGCCTGTTCGCGCGAGATGGTGAGGCCCACGCCGTTGACGCCGAAGTGCTCCGCGAAATACCGCAGCGCTTCGCCCCAGCCGCAGCCGATGTCCAGCACACGCATGCCCGGCGCCAGCTGCAACTTGCGCGCGATGAGGTCGAGCTTGGCCACCTGGGCCGCATCGAGGTCAGTGGCGTCGCGCCAGTACGCGCAGCTGTAGATGAGCCGCTTGCCGAGCATCGCCCGGTACAGGTCGTTGCCGAGATCGTAGTGGCGCTCGCCGACCGCGAGCGCGCGCCGCCCGGCCTGCGGGTTCAGCAGCCGTGCGCGCAGCGCATCCCAGCGTTCGCTCCAGCCGATCACCGTCCTATCAAGGCCGGCACCGAGCAGGCGCGCCAGCATGTCGTCGAGGGCCTCGCAATCCCAGGCGCCATCGGTATACGTCTCTCCCAACGCGAGCGCGCCTTCGCTCAGCCAGCGCGGATAGACGCTGGGATCGTGGACCCGCGGGTCGGAGGGGCGGTTGCCGTCGAGTTCGACGCCGGCGCTGGCGAGCAGGCGCGCGACGGTGGCGCGACCGGGCGCGGAATCTACGCGACCGGACGGGCGCGAGACCCGTGTCAGCGAGTCAGCCGGCGAGGCCAGCGTGCCTTCTTGTAGCGGGCGGAGGGTCGACATGGGCGCGCACCGGGCGGGTCGGCGGCGGGGTCCGGCATCTGACGGGGCCGTTGCCGCACGTCGGCCCACGGGCGGACGTTAGGCCAAGGCCGGCCCGACAAACTGACGTGCGTCAGTTAGGCGTGCTGGACGGGGTCACGACCCGGACGACGCTGCGCATGGCGCGGTGTTCTGGCTCCTGTTTGATCCGGACACGTCTGGTGCGCGCGCACTTCGCCAGCCGCCGTGATGGCGTCGGAACTCGGACGCGGCGGGTGCAACGTGGAGTAGGCGGGAGCGCTGGCGCCGAGCCATGGCGAAGCCGCTCGGGCGGTGGGCAAGGCGCGCGCGGGTGGTTCGGTCATCGCGCGCGGCGGTCCGACGATGAAGCCTGGAGCCGACCTCTGGAAAATTACATAATAGGCATTATGCGAAGTGAGCGACTGGCCAACGGTTCGCCGCTGCCGCCTGGTCTCATCCCGGACGATGCTGCGGCGGACGTTCCACCTGCCACTGCCCCGCGCCGGTAGCGGCGTGCCCTGGAACGCAATCGGGCACTGGTCTCCATCCGGCTGCGTGCCCACTCCAAGCCCTTCAATCTCCGACCCGGCGCAGCCGCGCGCCGCGGGTCCCGCATCAGAACGCCCGCACGTGACCGCTCCGGACGCCATGCACGGCCCCTGGCCGAAACATCCCGGCGACCGATGCCGGCGCTTCCGTGGGCCTGCGCATCACGCCGCGTGCCATCTGATCGATTCTGCCGGTGGTTATGGGCCGGCGACGCCGGAGCGCGCGCCGCGTTTCGGCGCCGCGTGCGGATCTGGCGCTCGCGCGAGGATTTGATGCGCTTGTGGACGGCTGCACGACTCAGCACGCCCATGCAAAGCGGCAGCACTCCGCGGTGGGCGTTAGTCTCATGCTCCGAGCACGGAGGTGGCGCGATGGCGGAAATTGCCCTGAGTTTGCAACGCCTCGATCAGATCTTCGACACGCTCGATCCGGCTCCATTCCACGAAAAGGCGCTGGACCGCAACGCCGACGCCTACCTTGTAGAGAGCGCCGGCGAATACCCGCCGCGCGAGCCCCTGGTCGTAGTCATCCACGCGCCGCCGGCCCTTGAACATCACGTCGCCGACGTCGCGGCTGCCATTCATGGCCATTTCGCCCTGGCCCACGCGCAGGCGGAGCGCCGCCATCGACGTCGACAGCGCATCGGTCGGATATCCCTCGTTACCGGTGTAGGCACCCTGGCGGTGGCCCTGCTCCTGCGACTCGAGGTTGAACGCATTGGAGGTGCGCTGGGCGGCGTGCTCGATGAAGGTCTCCTGATCCTCGCGTGGGTCGCCCTGTGGCGGCCGATCGAGACGATAGGTTTTGATTCGTGGGAAAGCCGCGACGAACGCCGCGTGCTCTCGAAGCTCTCATGTGTGCCCGTTCGCTTCGTGGCGCTCGGTCAAGCCTCCCATCCCGATGCATAGCGACGAATCCGACAGGCCAGCCTGCCCTTGCTGCCACGCGCACCGCCGGCGTTGTGTTGCGAATCGCGTACGGCCTGCGCATGTCGCGTCGCGAATAGCTGTCGAATCGGGCGTAGGCAGTCGGCCGGAAGCCGCGTGCATCGACCAGCACTTCTTGTCGTTTCGGAGCAAGTCACTCCATGAAGCGCACCGCACGGTCGGGCAGCCGTGCATCCCGTTGTACGGGCGCCCTGCTCCGCCCGTCTGGGAATCGCACCGGGTGCATGCGACCGTGGGGCCGTCCCCCCCGCGCCGCGTCAGTCTCCCCCGGCCATCGCGCTCTGGCTGATGGCCCGCAGAACGCTCGATCACCGACGACATTGACCCCGTGCACGCTCGCGGGCGATGATCCGCGTGTCATTGGGGAGTAGTCGCTCTTCCACGGAAGAGGCTTACGTCAACATACTTGGCCAGCAGGCCATGGCGTAAGCGGTTCCCACGCTTGGCAAGACCATTGACCACGACGCCTCCAGCATGGCCGGGGACGTGTCGTGGTCATTCGTCTGCTGCCCGGCCGGGAAAACGCATGGAATCCCTCTTTGTTTCGACGGGCGTCGTCGCCCTCGCCGAGATCGGCGACAAGACCCAGCTGCTCGCCTTCATCCTGGCCGCCCGCTTCAAGAAGCCGCTGCCCATCATTGCGGGCATCCTCGTTGCCACACTCGTGAACCACGGGCTGGCAGGTGCGCTTGGGGCCTGGATCACCACCAGCGTCAGCCCTGAAATCATGCGCTGGGTATTGGGCATTTCATTTCTCGGAATGGCCGTCTGGACGCTGATTCCCGACAAGATCGAAGAGGAAGAAACGAAGGTCGCGACGCGGTTCGGGATATTCGGCGCGACTCTCATCACTTTCTTCCTTGCGGAAATGGGCGACAAGACCCAGCTGGCCACGGTGGCGCTCGCCGCCCATTACGGCGCGCCCCTGATGGTGGTGATGGGCACCACGCTCGGCATGTTGATTGCCGACGTGCCCGCGGTGTTCGTCGGCGACAAACTCGCCAACAGGATCCCGATGAAACTCGTGCACTCGATCGCTGCTGCGATATTCGCCGTGCTGGGTATGGCTACGTTGCTCGGCGCCGGCTCGAAGCTCGGGTTCTGAGCGACGAGCCGGGCAGCGCCTTGGTCGCGGCAGCGGGCAGCGTGCCGTCGCGGATCTGATTCCCAGCGAAGCAGTCGCTCGCGCGACGCGAGACTCGTGCGCGGGGTTCGCCGACCAGGCACTCGGCGCCAACGTACCCACGCGCTACCTGGTCCTGCGTAGGTCAAAATCGCAGGTGCGTTCGAAGGCGCGCGGATCCTTGCGCCGTGCGCGCACTCAGCAATCGCGTGCGACACGGCCGTTGCCCATCGCGCGCGCTGATTACGCCGAGGCGCTCGAACGTCGCCGCCTACGTCGCACGCAGTCCAGGCTCGGCCGCGACGGTTCCGGCCAGGTCGTCAAGGATCGGGCACTCGGGGCGGCCGTCGCCATGGCATCGACGCGCGAGCTGTCGCAGAGTCCGCTGCATCGCCTGCATCTGCGCGATTCGCTCGCCGAGCTCGTCCGCATGACGGCTCGCCAGCGTCTTGACTTCGGAGCTGGCGCGCGAACGGTCGGTCCACAACCGCAGCAACAACTCGATCTGCTTCATCGAAAACCCCAGCGTGCGCGCGCGCTTGATGAAGCGAAGGCGATGCAGGTCCGTGTCGCTGTAGAGCCGGTACCCCGCGACAGTGCGCGCCGCCTGCGGAATGAGGCCCGCGCCTTCGTAGTGGCGAATCATCTTCGCGGACACCCCGGAAAGCCTCGCGGCTTCGCCGATGCTGTGGAAACCCGCGTCAAGTGCTTCTCCAAGTTGGGGTCGCGCAGCCTTACGGGGCATGTCGGATCTCCTCGGCAGGCGTTGCGACGGGACGCCATCGCTTGAGCAGCAGCGTATTGCCCAGGACGCTCAACGACGAGAACGCCATCGCCGCGCCGGCGACGACCGGACTGAGCAGGCCGAACGCCGCGAGCGGAATTCCGATGACGTTGTAGCCGAACGCCCAGAACAGGTTCTGGTGGATCTTGCGCGTCGTGCGCCGGGATACGTCGATCGCGTCGGCGACCAGCGACAGCTCCGGACGCATCAGGGTGATGGCTGCCGCGTGCATCGCGACATCGGTGCCCGACCCCATCGCGATCCCGACATCGCTTGCCGCAAGCGCGGGCGCATCGTTGATGCCGTCGCCCACCATGCCGACCACGCCCTCGCTCTTTAGCCGGCGCACGACATCGACCTTTTCCTGGGGACGTACGTTGGCGTGGACCTCGTCGATCCCCAGGCTGTCCGCCACCCCCTTCGCTGCGCCTTCGTTATCCCCCGAGATCATCACGGTGCGCACGCCGAGCCGTCGCAGGCGTTTGAGCGCCTCGCGGGCACCGGCGCGCGGCAGGTCGCGGAACGCCAGCAGGCCCTGGGCCCGTATCGCGCCGCCCGTCCCGCTCGCCACCCATGAAACCGTGTGGCCGTGCCGCGCAAATTCATCGGCCTGCGATTCAAGCCCGCCAAGGTCGGCACCGATCTCCCGCATCAACGCAATGCTGCCCAGCCAGGCGCGTTGCCCGTTGACGAGGCCGCTCACGCCGCGACCCGGCAGTGCCTGCGTGTCTGATGCCGGCGCTGAAAGCGGCGCATCGCGCAAGACGGCGCGCGCCAGTGGATGCTCGCTGCCGCTCTGCAGCGACGCCGCCAGCGCGACGAGCGCGCCGCGATCGTTCGACTTCGAAACCGCCTCGACGAGGCGTGGTTCGCCGGCCGTAAGCGTGCCCGTCTTGTCGAACGCCACGATCGTGATCCCATGCGCCAGCTCGAGGGCTTCGGCATCCTTGATCAGGATCCCGGCGCGCGCCGCAACGCCGGTGCCCGCCATGATCGCTGTGGGCGTGGCCAGGCCCAGCGCGCACGGGCAGGCAATGACCAGTACGGCGACGGCGTTGAGGATGGCGGTGTCCCAGTCGTGCGTCGCGGCACCCCAGCCGACGAGCGTGACGACGGCACACGCGATCACGGCCGGCACGAAGACGGCGCTGACCCGGTCCACCGTCTTCTGGATCGGCGCCTTCTTGGCTTGGGCGTCCTCGACCAGCCGGATGATGCGGGCCAGCGCGGTCTCGCTTCCCACCGCTCGCGTTTCCACGACCACCACCCCTTCCCCGTTGACCGCGCCGCCGGTTACGCGGTCGCCAACGTCCTTGGCCACGGGAAGCGATTCGCCCGTAATGAGCGATTCGTCGGCATGCGTGCGCCCTTCGCGCACGTCGCCGTCGACCGGGAAGCGCTCGCCCGCGCGAACGACCACCAGGTCACCGACGCGAACCTGCTCTACGGGCACGTCGGCGTCGCCATCACCCGTGCGGACGCGAGCGGTCGTCGGCTTCAATGCCTGCAGCGCGCGGATGGCTTCGGTGGTCTGGCGCTTGGCACGTGCCTCGAGGAACTTGCCCAGCAGGATCAGGGTGATGATCGTGGCGGAGGCCTCGAAGTACAGCTGCGGCTCGCCGTGCCGCATCGGGCCCTGGATCAGGTGGAAGACGCTCAAGCCGTAGCCGGCCGACGTGCCCAGCGCAACGAGCAGGTCCATGTTGCCCGTGCGTGCGCGCAGCGCCTTCCACGCGGCGCGGTAGAAGCGTGCGCCGAGCCAGAACTGCACCGGTGTCGCCAGCAGGAACTGCAGCCAGCCCGGCAGCATCCAGTGCTGCCCCAACAGCACGCCCGCCATCGGCGCGAGCAGCGGAGCGGTGAACAGGGCCGCGATCCGAAGGTGCCGCGCTTCGCGCGATGCCGGGCCGCGCCCTGCCCCGCC
>NZ_VTRV01000007.1 GCF_008274655.1 Cognatilysobacter lacus
CGTGCGCCCGCGGGCGGGCGAAAGGACCGTTTCCTCAGCCGTCAGCGCGCGCGGGCAGCGGCGCCCGGCGGCCGATCAGAACTTCGCGCCCACCGGCAGGTAGCGCCACGAACCCGGCGGCATCGCACCGGCCGGTCCCTTGCCAATCCCGACCTTGCCGATGCGCAGCCGGCGGATCGACAGCACCTCGAGCCCCACCTGCCGACACATGTCCTGCAGCTGGCCTTCGCGCGCCGCGCGGATCGCGAAGCGCAGACGGTTCTCGTTCTGCCAGCTCACGTTGCACGGCGGCAGCGGCCGGCCCCGGTAGGAAAGCCCGAACTTCAGGCGGCCGATACCGTAGGGAACGATCTCGCCCTGTATCTCCACGAGGTATTCGTGCTCGATCTCGTCGGCGTCCTCGGTGAGGCGACGCCAGACCCGGCCGTCCTGCGTGAGCACCATCAGGCCGCTCGCGCCCCTTTCCAAGGGCACCAGGGGCGTTAGGCGATGAAAATGCCGATCGAGGATGCGGATGTCCGACGGATCATCGGCCCAACGCGATTCGGGCGTGATCAGCGCGCCGGCGGGTGACCGGCCCTCGATCGCATCGATCCCTACCGGCTTGTGCAGCAAAACCGTGGCCGGCTCGACGTTTTCGAGCTTGGCACGCTCGTCGAGCAGCACGGTCTGGTTCTCGACCGGGCGCTGCGGCGCGTCCACGACCTGTCCGTCGACCGTGACCCAGCCGTTGCGGATGTATTTTTCGGCCTCGGTGCGCGTGCAGCCGAAGAGCTGGGCCACGCGTTGGGCGAGTCGGACGGGCTCGGGCATCGGGATGTCCGGAATCGGGCCGACGAGTGTAGCGGCCGCGCGGCGGCGCCTCGTACCGACGCATCTATCGGTGCCAGCGGCGACGGACGCTTCGTCCCCCCGGCCGGTTTCCTGCAACACTAGGCGCCCGTCGCGCTGGAGCGCGACCCGACAGCGGATTCCGTGAAGACACCCCCCAGCCTGCAGGCACTGATCGACGACGGCGTCATCGACGAAGTGTTGCGTCCGCTCAAGAGCGGCAAGGAAGCAGCGGTCTACGTGGTTCGCAGCGGCGACGACGTGCGCTGCGCGAAGGTCTACAAGGACATGGCACAGCGCAGCTTCAAGCAGCGCGTCCAGTACCAGGAAGGCCGCAAGGTGCGCGGCAGCCGCGAGACCCGCGCGATCGGCAAGGCCACCAACTACGGCCGCAAACAGCAGGAAACCGCATGGAAGAACGCGGAGGTCGACGCGCTGTACCAGTTGCGCGACGCCGGCGTCCGCGTGCCGGAGCCCCACGGCTACTACCACGGCGTCCTAGTGATGGAGCTGGTCACCGACGCCGAAGGATTCTCCGCGCCCAGGCTCGGCGAGGTCGAGCTGACGCCCGAACAGGCACGTGAATTCCACCGCGTGCTGGTCCGCCAGGTGGTGTTGATGCTCTGCTGCGGCCTCATCCACGGCGACCTGTCGGAATACAACGTGCTCGTCGATCCCTCCGGCCCGGTGGTCATCGACTTTCCGCAGGTGGTGAGCGCGGCCGGCAACAATGCCGCGCGCACGATGCTGCTGCGCGACGTCAACAACCTGACTGCGAGCCTCGGCCGCTGGGCGCCCGAACTTTTCGATACCTGGTACGGCGAGGAGATGTGGGCTTTGTTCGAAGCCGGCGAGCTGAGGCCCGACAGCGAGCTCACGGGACGCTTCGTGCACGACACGCGGCGGGTCGACCTGGCGAGCGTCCGCGATGCGATCAACGATGCCCGCGAACTCGCGCTCATCCGCCAGCAGGGCCGCGAGGCGCGGGACGCGGACGACGGCGATTGAGCAGGCCCGCGGTCGCGGGTCAGGCGCGGGCGAGCGCCTTGTGGAATGCCTGGACGTCGACACCGCGCACCAGCAACCACAGCGCGAACGAGAGTTCGGCGACGAGGCAGGGAAGCATCAGGAACGGGAACAGCTGGCCCTGCAGGTGCGGCATGAGCAGCAACAGCGTGCTGTTGACGACGTAGCACGCGCCCGCGAGCTGCATCGCCGTGCCGATCAGGCGCGGCAGGTAGCCCGAGCGCCGGATCAGGTAGCCCTCCACCAGGCACACGGCGCCGAAGAACACCAGGCCCACGCCGAAACCGTATTCGTGGATGCGAATAGCGAGGTAGCCGAGCGCCTGAAGTTGCGGGGCATCCAACCCGGCCAGGTATGCCGGGTGTCCCTCAGACAGGAACAGCGGTACGAGCAGCAGCAACTTGTTCGCCACGAGTACCGCGGTCTGGATCAGGTTGAGCAGGAGCACGAGCAGCGCGAGCCGCGCGCTTGTCGGCCGCAACAACAGGTAGATGACCCACATCACGAACACGTCGCAGACGTGCATCAGCAGGTCGACCGCGATGCCGGTGCGCCACAGGCCCGGCGTCGCGGCGATATGCGCTGCCGTTGCGGCCGCGTCTCCCGATGCCACCATCGACCCGCGCACGAACAGTTCGCCGAAAATGCCTGCCGCGATGATCACGAGGTAAAGCAGGCCGCCAAGACGGGCGTGGTTCTGCGGGTACGGGGGCGTCGTCATGGGCATCCTCGGCGTCGATGCAGGATCGCATCGCGGGCCGTCGCCCGCACGTGGCGTTCGGGCCCGGGGCCTGCGGCACTTGCCGTCCTGGAATCGCGACGCGCGCGTTACGCGAACGCCGCACCACGACGCGGCGTGCATGCACGACGCCTCTCCACCTGGCTGCGAGGCAGCCATCCAGCTGATCGTCATCGCCGTGCCGATCGACGAGCGGCGCGCGCAAGGGTCTTCGCGTAGGCATTCTTCGCCGAGCCGCATGAGGATGCGGAACTGGAGCCGCAATGTCCGCAATCCCCGTTGGTGCCCCCGTCCCCGCGGTTCCGCGCGGTGCTCCGCTGTATCCGCGCGCCGCGTTCTACTACCTGTTGGCGACCGTTGGCGCCGTGGCGGCGTTCGTTCCGTCGTACTTCTCGCGCCTGCAGGAGAACGATGCGGTCCGCCACGCGCACGGCATCGTCGGTTTCGCGTGGATGCTGCTGCTGGTGACGCAGGCCTTCCTGATGCGTTCGCGCAAGGTCGCGTTGCATCGCCGTCTCGGAAAGGCGGCGTATGTGCTGGCGCCGGCCTTCGTCATCTCCGGGCTGCTGATCGTGCGTGCGATGGCTTCGGGAGCTACCGGCTTCGAGCAACACTTCGGCGCGCGACTGGCGTGGGTCGATCTGCTCTCGGTCTCGACGTTCGGTACGTGCGTGTACATGGCGATTCGCGACCGGCGCCAGGTGCAGTTGCATGCACGGTGGATGACCTGCACCGCGCTGCTGTTGCTGCCGCCGGTGTTCGTGCGGCTGGAACAGGCGCTGCCATTCATCCACTCCTTCGAGCAGGCGATGAACGTGGCGTTCGGCCTGACCGAGTTGATCATCGTGCTGCTCCTTGTCGGCGACTTCCGGCAGGGGCAACGCAGGCTGCCGTATCGGGCGTTGCTGGCTGTAACGGCGGCCCAGCAGGTGGGCTTCGTGATGCTGGACGGCGTGCCCGGCTGGGCGGCGTTCGCCTATTCGCTGGGCCATCTCGGCTGAGTCGTCGCATTCGCGTGGCGTCCGCGCGACCCCACGCGCGTGGATGCGACGGTCGCGGCGGAAACGCTCGCGTGTGCCTCGCGGCGGGCGCCGGATGGGGTTTTCATCTGCACTTCCTGCGACTGCCCGCACTGCGGTTGCACGCTGTCGCGCGCCACACGGGACGCGAAGGACGCGATTCGCCTGTGGAAATGACGCTGCAACGCCGTGGCATTGACCCAGCCGTCGCGCCCGCTTGCCCAGCATCCGTGCATCGACCGGAGAGCCTCGCATGCAGCAAGACCAGGAACCCACGTCCCAGCGCGCCACCGTCTATCGCATGGTGCTGCCCGACCACGTCTGTCCATACGGCCTGAAGGCCGTCGACCTGCTGACCCGCAACGGGTTCGACGTCGACGACCGGCACCTGACGTCGCGCGAGGAGACCGAGAGCTTCAAGCAGGAACACGGCCTGATGACCACGCCGCTGGTTGTCGTGGGCGAGGAACGCGTCGGCGGCGCGGATGACCTGGAGCGCTGGTTGGCCAAGCGCGCCTGACCGGGCGCGGGTGCGCATCGATCGTTGCCGAGCGGCTCGGGCGGCTTTGTGACTGTCGCTCGGCAGTCAACCGCCGCAAGCCTCCCGTCGTCCCTTTTCCGCGGCACGGCAGCATCGTCACCGGCCGCAAGCCGGACGATGTTCGCGCGTTCACGGCGGCGCTCCTCCACGCGCTGCACTGACGCGCCGCGCTCGACACACCTGCGCCATCGCGGCATTCACCGCGATGGCGCCTGCCGTGGATCAGGCAGCGAGCGACGCGATGTCGATGACGAAGCGGTACTTGACGTCGCTGCGCAACATGCGCTCGTAGGCCTCGTTGATGCCGTCGGCCGGGATCATTTCGATATCCGAAACGATGCCGTGCTCCGCGCAGAAGTCGAGCATTTCCTGCGTTTCGGCAATGCCGCCGATCAGCGAGCCCGCGATCGAGCGGCGACCGAAGATCAGCAGGCCGATGCTCGGGCTCGGATGCGGATCAGCCGGCACGCCGACCAGGCAGAGCGTGCCGTCGCGCTTGAGGAGCGAGGTGAACGCGTCGAGCACGTGCGGCGCGGCGACGGTGTCGAGGATGAAGTCGAAGCTGCCCGCGTGCGCGGCCATCGCGCTGGCGTCGCGCGAGACGACGACTTCGTCGGCGCCCAGTTTGTGCGCATCCGCGCGCTTGCTTTCCGACGTGGTGAACGCGACCACGTGCGCGCCCATCGCATGCGCGAGCTTGATGCCCATGTGGCCCAGCCCACCGATGCCGACGATGCCGACCTTCTTGCCGGGGCCGACGTTCCAGTGCCGCAGCGGCGAGTAGGTGGTAATCCCGGCGCACAGCAGCGGCGCGACCGCGGCCAGCTGCGCGTCGGGGTGTCGGATGCGCAGGACGAAGCGCTGGTCGACGACGATGCGCTGCGAATAGCCGCCCAGGGTGTAACCCGGCGGATCCTGCGTTGCGCCGTTATAGGTGCCGGTAAATCCGTTCGTGCAGTACTGCTCCAGCCCTTCGCCACACGCCGCGCAATGCTGGCAGCTGTCGACCAGGCAGCCGACGCCGACCGTGTCACCCACCTTGAATCCCGAAACGTCGCCGCCGACAGCGCTCACGCGGCCGACGATCTCGTGGCCCGGAACGCAGGGATACCGGGTGCCCGACCACTCGGAGCGCACGGTGTGCAGGTCGGAATGGCAGACGCCGCAGAACGCGATGTCGATCTGCACGTCGCCGGGGCCGGGCGCGCGGCGCTCGATGTCGAGGCCGACGAGAGGCTGGTCGGCGGCGTGGGCTCCATACGCTTTGACGGTCATGGACGGCGTTCCTGGGGTGGGGAACACCGAGCGTACGCGGCGGCGCGTTACCCGGGCACGACGTCACAGGTCCAGTGTGTTCCGACGCCCCGCGAAATCGCCCGTTCGCGCCCACGCTGCCGGAGATACGCAACGCGCCGTTCGCGGCGTACCAGGCGGCGGCCCCGCGCCGTATTTGCCGAGATCCCGGATTCAGCGCGGCGGCTTTGCGCTCTCGTCGGCCGATGTCTCGTCAGAGGTCGTGGAGCTGGCGGAGCTGCTCGCCCCCGCGTCGCTACCGGCCATGTTGGCGCGGCCGGTGAGGACCGACGCGCCCGACGAACCCGATCGACCGCGCACATCGTCCGAGGTGCCGACAGCGCCATACGCGCCGATCGCGCGCGTGCCGGCTGCGGACGCTGCGGCCGCGCCGGCTACCGGGTTGGAGGAGGGCGTGGTCATGCCGGACATGTCGCCCGTCGCGCAGGCGGACAGGGCCGTGGCCACAACAAGGAATGCAAGAGTGCGGATCGGGCGCATGGGAGCCTCCAGGCCGCCACCGGGCGTGGCGCGCGTCGTGGAAACGCTAGCCGCATGCGCATGACGCCGGGGCGAAACGCAGGCGGTCCGCGCGTCGCCAACTTGATGCGACGTTGATATCCGTGCGGCCAGCATGGCTGTTCCAGGAGGCGCGCCATGCGGCTCGAAGGTTCCTGCCACTGCGGCCGGGTGCGCTTCCACTGCGAGGCCTACGCACCCGTCCCGTACCAGCTCTGCTACTGCTCCATCTGTCGGAAGACGGCGGGCGGGAGCGGCAGTGCGATCAACCTCGGCGCGCGGGCCGATACGCTGGTGGTGGAAGGGCGCGAACATCTCGGCGTGTATCGCGCACGCATCCGCGACGGCGATGACTGTCGCCTCAGCGGTGGCCGACGCCACTTCTGCACGTCATGCGGCAGTGCGCTCTGGCTGTTCGACCCGGAGTGGCCGGAGTACGTGCACCCGCACGCCTCGGCGATCGACACAGCCTTGCCGGTGGCCACCGAGCGCGTCCACATGATGCTGGGTTCGAAGGCGAACTGGGTGCCTGTCCCGGAGGGCCCCGTCGACATTCACTTCGACGAATACCCCGAGGAATCGCTGGAGGAATGGCACCGGCGCCATGGCGCGCTGGGCTGAGGCGCGATGCCGCGTTGTGCTGCGCGGCGCCGATCCAACGCACATGCCGCGACGCGACGGGCGCGCGCGTCATCGGCATCGCCGACGCCGCAGCGGTCGCTTCCAAACAAACCCGCGATGGCGGCTGCGGTCAGGATGCGACCTGGTCCAGCGTCGGGTAGTCCGCGTAGCCCGACGCGCCGCCCGCGTAGAACGTGTCGCGGTTCGGCGTGTTCAGCGGTGCACCTTCGCGGAAGCGGCGCACGAGGTCCGGATTCGCGAGGAACGGCACACCGAACGCCACGGCATCGGCGCGGCCTTCGCGTATGGCGGCCTCGGCCATGTCGCGGTCGTAGCCGTTGTTGACGATCCACGTGCCGCCGAACTTCGCGCGCAAGGCGGCATAGTCGAACGGCTGCGCATCGCGGCGCCCGCCGGTCGCGCCCTCGATCACGTGGATGTAGGCCACGCCGAGCGCGTCGAGCCGTTGCACGGCGCGCTCGAACAACGGCTGCGGGTTCGAGTCGTGGGCATCGTTCGACGGCGTGACCGGCGCCAGCCGCACACCGACGCGGTCGCCGCCGATGGCAGCGACGCACGCCGTCGCGACTTCATCCAGGAAACGCGTGCGGTTTTCGATGCTGCCGCCGTACTCGTCGTCGCGATGATTGCTGCCGTCGCGAAGGAACTGGTCGATCAGGTAACCGTTCGCGGCATGGATCTCGATGCCGTCGAAGCCGGCCTGCATGGCGTTCCGCGCGGCAGCGGCGAAGTCGCGCACGATGCCCGGGATCTCGTCGAGGCGGAGCGCGCGCGGTTCGGAGACGTCGACGAAGCCTTCGGGCGTGAACGTCTTGGTCTTCGCGCGGATCGCGCTCGGCGCCACCGGAACTTCGCCCGCGGGCAGCAGCGAGGTGTGCGAAATGCGCCCGACGTGCCACAGCTGCACCACGATGCGGCCGCCGCGGCGGTGCACCTCGTCGGTGACGCGCCGCCAGCCCTCGATCTGCGCCCCGGTATAGATGCCCGGCGTCGAGATGTAGCCCTGCGCCAGCACGTTCACCTGCGTCGCTTCGGTAATGATCAGGCCAGCGGTCGCGCGCTGGCCGTAGTACTCCGCGGCGAGCGGAGAGGGCACGAGGCCTTCGGCCGCGCGGCTGCGCGTCAGCGGCGCCATCACCATCCGGTTCGCGCAGTCGATCGCGCCGATGCGGATCGGGTCGAACAGCGAGGGCGCGTGGTGCGCGGCCGGTTTCGTATCGCTCATGCGCGGGCTGCCTGTCTCAAGTCGACGTACAGGATGCGCTCGCCGACGTTACCGGTGCCTCGCGGTTGCACGGATGCTTTGTTGCGCTGGCGCGCATTGAAGCTGCCCGCCATTGTTGGCGCGCGTCGGCGATGCCGTCGCAGACGGCGCACCGGATGCGTCGGCGCGCCCGGTGCGCAGCCGCTTACTTGCGGGGCGATTCCTTCGCAGCCGTCACGGCGTCGAGCATGCGTTGCACGTGCTGTTTCGGGTCAAGGTCGGAGAACGCCGCACTGATGTGGCCGTCCTTCGATACGACGTATGACGTGCGGTTCGACCAGCCCGGTCGCAGCATCAACGTCGCGTCGTAGCGCTTGGCGATCTTGGCGCCCGGGTCCGCCGCAACCGGGAAGCGGCCGCCGCAATGCTCGGTCTCGCGCGAGAAGTCGGCGAGTTGTTCGATGTTGCCCGCGCTCAGCCCGATCACGGTTGCGCCCTGGGCCTTGAAGCGGTCGACGGCCTCGGAGAAGAGATGGGCCTCGAGGTTGCAGCCAGGCGTGTGTGCCGCCGGGAAGAAGTAGACGACGACCGGCCCCTTCCGACGCGCCTGCGCCAGGTCGAACGTGAACGGCTTGCCGGCGAGGTAGGCCTGCGCCTTGAAGTCCGGTGCGGCGTCGCCGGGCTTGAGCGCAGCGGCCGCGGGCGTCGCGATGGCGAGCAGGGACAAGGCGGCGAGCGTGGTGCGTTGCAGTCGGTTCATGGCGGACTCCCGGTGTGGACGTGCCCGTTATACGGGATGGACGCCTGTCCGGATTCGCTCGTTCGGGTGGCCGCGGAACGCGACAGTGCCGGATGCCGACCGGCCGGAAGGCAAGTGCGGGCCGGGCGCGCAGGCGGGCGCCCCATGCCAGCCCCGCACGCGGGGCTCACTCCGCGTCGGTGATCGGTGCTATCCATTCGCTGATGCAGCCAAGCACGGCTTCGGCATCCGTGCCGCTGGCGACGCAATAGCCGCGCAGGCCGAGTGCCAGCACGAATTCGGCGCTCAGGCAGTCGAGGTCGAGGATCGCATCGCCCAGTTCGGTCAGCTTTCCATGGAAATCCGACGGGAAGCTTCCGTGCAGGTCGACGGGCAGTACCACCGTCGAGCCATCGTCCCGGTTAAAAACCTTTACTTTCATCGGCCACTAACCGGATGTGCAAGGCGCGTGAAGTTACGCCAACCTGCCGGATTAGCAAGCGACCTTGCTCACGTCCGCCCACCGGCTGTCGGAACTGTCGACCCGTCCACGGCTCGCGGGCCGAACCTCCACGACGCCGCCGGGCCTGCGGTGATGCAGCCCCCGTGACGGGACCGGCGAGCCACCCTGAGCAGCCCGTCGCGCGCGCCGCGGCCGTCGTCCACACTGTCGCGGTCCCGCAGGCAGGCAACCGAATGAAGATCACCGTCGTTGACCACCCGCTGGTGCAGCACAAGCTCGGACTGATGCGTCGTGCGGATCTCAGCACGAAGGAGTTCCGCGACCTCGCGGCGGAAGTGGCGACGCTGCTCACGTACGAGGCCACGGCCGACCTGCCGACCGAGGAGGTCGAGGTGGAAGGCTGGGCCGGCCCGGTGCGCGTCAGGCGGATCAAGGGCCGCAAGGTGACGCTGGTGCCGATCCTGCGCGCGGGCCTGGGGATGCTGCCCGGCGTGCTGGAACTCGTGCCGGCCGCCAAGGTGGGCGTGGTCGGACTGCAGCGCGACGAAGCGACGCTCGGCGCGGTCGGCTATTACGAGAAACTCGTCGGCGGCATGGCCGACCGGATCGCCCTCGTGCTCGACCCGATGCTCGCCACGGGGGGCACGCTGATCGCCACGATCGACCTGCTCAAGGCCGCCGGCGCGACGAGGATCAAGGCGTTGTGCCTGGTCGCGGCGCCCGAGGGCCTGCGCGCCGTGGAAGCGAGGCATCCCGACGTCGAGGTGGTGGTCGCGTCGGTGGACGAGCGACTCAACGAGCAGGGCTACATCCTTCCCGGCCTCGGCGACGCCGGCGACCGCATCTTCGGAACGCGCGCAGCCTGAGCGCTTGCCGAGCGGCGGGTGCGCCGCGTGAACGCGGTCACGATCGAAGCGTCGCGTACGGGACTTTCGGCCTACGGGCATGCCGCAGCGGCCCCTTATCCTCGGGGATCGCTTCGCACCGGCATTCGGTGCCCCGGGAGATCCTGCTTGAAGACGTCACTGCTCACACTCGCGACCGCTGCCGCGCTCGCGCTTGCCACGCCGCTCCACGCGCAGGAGGCGACGTGCCTCGACGAGGCCTGCTCGCTGCAGTCATTGCTCCCCGCGGACACCGCGTCCACCACCGTCGGAGGCGACATGATCATTGCGCCGCGCATGGGTCCCTGGGGTGTCGACACCGCGGGCATGGACCGCAGCATCAAGCCCGGCGCCGACTTCTTCGGTTACGTCAGCGGCAACTGGGCGAAGACCACGAAGATCCCGGCCGACCGCTCGAGCTACGGCGGGTTCGCCGTGCTGCGCGACCTGTCGGAGGCGCGCGTTCGCAAGCTCGTCGAGAGCTATCCGGCGGCCGATCCGGCGTCGGGCATCGATGCGGCGAAGGTAGGCACGCTGTACCGCGGTTTCATGGACGAGGCGACCATCGAGAAGCTCGGAGCGACGCCGCTCAAGCCCCATCTGGCGGCGATCCGTTCGGCGAAGACGCGCGAAGACATCGCGAAGCTGATGGGTGCTTCCAATGCCGGCTTCGGCAGCAGCTTCTTCGGCTTGGGCGTCAGCGACGACGCGCGTGATCCTGAGCATTACGCGTTGTACATCGGGCAGTCCGGGCTGGGCCTGGGCGACCGCGATCTGTACCTCGACCCGAAGTTCGCGCCGCAGCGTGAGCACTACCAGAAGTACATCGAGCAGATGCTCGGCATGGCCGGCTGGGACAAGCCTGCGCAGCGCGCCGTCGCGGTGATGGCGCTGGAAACGAAGATCGCACAGGCGCATTGGACCCGTGCGGAAAGCCGCGACCGCGACAAGACCTACAACCCGATGGCGACGTCGGACCTGGCCGCCAAGGCGCCGGGGTTTCCGTGGCAGTCGTACCTGGCAGCGGCCGGCGTCGACAAGACGCAGCGCATCATCGCGCGACAGAACACCGCCGTGCCGAAGCTCGCCGCGATCTTCGCCGCCACCGACATCGACACGCTGAAGGCCTACGAGGCGTTCCACACCGTCGACCAGGCGGCGCCGATGCTGTCCAAGGCGTTCGTCGATGCCAACTTCGACTTCCGCGCGAAGTTCATGAACGGCCAGCCGCAGCAGCGCGAGCGCTGGAAGCGCGCGGTCGGCTTCGCCGAAGGTTCGATGGGCGAGGCGATCGGCCGCGACTACGTGAAGATGTATTTCCCGGCCGAGTCGAAGGCCAAGATGGACGCGCTGGTCGCGAACATGAAGGACGCGCTGCGGGTTCGCCTGCAGAACCTGTCGTGGATGAGCCCGGCGACCAAGACCGAAGCGCTCGCCAAGCTCGACAACTTCGGCCTGAAGATCGGCTACCCGGGCAAGTGGCGCGACTACAGCGGTCTGAAGGTCGTCGCCGGCGACGTGTTCGGCAACGCCGAGCGCGCGGCGCAGTTCGAGTGGAACTACGACCGGAACCGCATCGGCCAGGCGGTCGACAAGGGCGAGTGGGGCATGACCCCGCAGACGGTCAACGCGTACTACAACTCGGTCAAGAACGAGATCGTGTTCCCGGCTGCGATCCTGCAGCCTCCGTTCTTCGATCCCGACGCCGATCCTGCCGTGAACTACGGCGGCATCGGCGCGGTGATCGGCCACGAGATCATCCACGGCTTCGACGACCAGGGTCGCAAGTCCGACGGCAAGGGCATGCTGCGCGACTGGTGGACGAAGGACGATGCCGCCAAGTTCGAAGTGCAGGCGGCCAAGCTTGGGGCCCAGTACGAGGGCTATGACTTCGCGGCGTTGCCCGGTGTGCACATCAACGGCAAGGCGTCGATGGGCGAGAACATCGGTGACCTCGGCGGCGTGACCGTCGCACTGGACGCGTACCACCGCTCGCTCGGCGGCAAGCCCGCGCCCGTGATCGACGGTTTCACCGGGGACCAGCGCTTCTTCCTCGGCTGGGGCCAGGTGTGGCGCACGCTGACCCGTGACGACGCGCTTCGCCAGCAGCTCGTCGGCGACCCGCATTCGCCCGGCCAGATCCGCGCGTTCGCGCCGCTGCGCAACGTCGACGCGTGGTACGACGCGTTCGGGATCACCAAGGGCGACGCGCTGTACGTTGCGCCGGAGGATCGCGTTCGAATCTGGTGACAACCACGCTGCACGTCGACGGCCGGCCCCGCGAGGGGTCGGCCGTTCGTTTTCGGGCCCGGGCCCACGGCTGCCTCACGCGCGTTGAATCTCCCGTCGGCTCCAATGGGCCATCACAAACGGCCGTCGCCCCTATGGAAACCCGAATCCTCGTCGTGGATGACAACGCGCGCGTGCGCGAACTACTGGCGGACATGCTCGAACTCGATGGCCACGTCGTCTACCAGGCCGAGACCGGCCAGGTGGCGCTGCAACTGATGCAGGGCGGCCTGAACCCCCGCCTGGTGGTGTGCGACCTGATGATGCCGGACGTGGACGGGTGGCAGGTTCTCGCGTCGGTCGAACAGATGGCCGAGCGTCCCAACGTGATCATCTTTACCTCGCTTGGCGACCTCGCCTCGATCGAACGCCTGACTGAGCGCTACGGCTGCACCGTGATGAAGAAACCGGAGCAGTTGCGGGAAGTCGTCGCCGCGGCACGGGCGCTCCTGAACCGGCCCAACTGACCCGCCGGTTCCGTCGCGGCCTGATCACGCAGCCGTCACTAATTTTGCAGCAAGCGGTCGTGTCGACAGGGGCGGTAATGCAAGGCGAGTTGCAGAAGTTCGAAGGCATCCGGCCCACGACGGAGCTGGGCCTGGGCGAGAGCGAGCGTCAGTTTCGCCTGCTCGTCCAGGGCGTCACCGACTACGCCATCTACATGCTCGACACCGACGGCAAGATCGCCAGCTGGAACGCTGGCGGCCAGCGCATCAAGGGCTACGAGGCCGAGGAAATCATCGGCCAGCATTTTTCGCGTTTCTATACGGACGAAGATCGCGTGCGCAACGAGCCCGCGCATGCGCTCGAGACCGCGCGTACCCAGGGTCGCTTCGAGAAGGAAGGCTGGCGCCTGCGCAAGGACGGCACGCGCTTCTGGGCGCACGTCGTCATCGACCCGGTCTACGACGACGACGGCACGCACATCGGCTACGCGAAGGTCACGCGTGACATCAGCGAGCGTCGCGAACAGCAGCGCGCACTCGAGGTCGCGCAGCAGGCCATGCTGCAGGCACACCGGATGGAGGCGATCGGCCAGCTGACCTACGGCGTCGCGCACGACTTCAACAACCTGCTGACGGTCATCACCAACAGCCTCGACCTGATCGCCGTCGACACCGGCGACGCACAGCGCGTGCGGCGGCTGATCGCGGGCGCGAACCGCGCGGCGCAGCGCGGCTCGCTGCTGACGCGCCAGTTGCTCGCGTACTCGCGCCAGCAAACGCTGCGGCCGGAGGTGCACGACCTCAATGCGCTGATCTATGCGGCGGAGTCGGTGCTGCGTCGCGGCGTCGGCGATAACGTCGAGATCGAGTTGTCGCTGGGCCGCGGCATCGGCGAGGTCAGCGTGGACGCACCGGAGTTCGAGGCCGCACTGCTCAACCTGGTCGTCAATGCGCGCGATTCGATGCCCGAAGGCGGCCGCATCACGCTGAGCACGCGCGAGCATTACCAGAAGGACACGGAAGGGCGCCGCAGTCCCGGCCGCTACGTGCTGGTGACGGTCGACGACACCGGCACGGGCATGCCGCCCGAGATCATCGAGCACGCGATGGAGCCGTTCTTCACGACCAAGGAAGTCGGCAAGGGCAGCGGCCTCGGGTTGAGCCAGGTGTACGGGTTCGCCGTGCAATCCGGCGGTGACGTCACCATCGACAGCACGCCGCGCGAGGGCACCACGATCAGCTTCTACCTGCCCGTGCGCAGTGGCAGCACCAGCTTGCACGAGGGCGACACCGGCGCGCCGGTGAAGGTGCTGCTGGTCGAGGACGATCCCGACGTGCAGGCGATGGCGATCGAGTCGCTGCGCTACCTCGGCTATGCCGTGCTGACCGCCGACGAGGGCCAGGCCGCGCTCGATATCCTGAGCCGCGACTCCGAAGTCGAGATCCTGTTCACCGACGTGGTGATGCCGCGCGGCATGAGCGGCGTGGACCTCTATCGCGAGGCCCGAAAGCTCCGGCCCGAACTGCGCGTGCTGCTCGCGTCGGGCTATGCGCGCGGCCAATTGCCTACGATTCCGGACGACTGCGATTTCATCCCGAAGCCCTACCGCGTCGAGGACCTGCAAAAGCGGCTCGCCGCGCTTGCGCCGCGGGGCTGACAGCGGTTGCACGTCCTGATCGACGGCTGCGCAGGGCGCCCACTGGCGGGCTGACCGACCAGGCGCCGCGACGTTGCGCACGCGACGACGACACACTGCGTGGCATCCGGGAAGCTTCGACACGGAGCCCGCATGCGCCGATTTGCCCAGGCCTTCCTGCCCGAAGCATTGCCGCCGGAACTTCCGCACGCGGTCGCGCACGCGCTTGGCCAGGCCCCGGAGCGCTACAACATCGCGGTGCGCAAGCCGGCTTCCGTGATCCACGACCCCGGCTCCGGGCTCGCAGTGGCCGACTTCACCTGGGGGCTCGTGCCCAGCTGGTCGAAGTTGCCGGAGACCAAGTACACGACGGTGACCGCGCGCCTTGACCGCGCGCCGGGCAGCCGCATCTATCGAAGTGCATGGGAGAAGCGCCGCTGCGCGGTGCCGCTGACGGGCTACTACAAATGGGATCGCACGACGTCGCCGGCGCGTCCGTACTTCATCCAGTCGCGCGCGGGCGACGTGCTGTTTGCCGCGGGCCTCTGGGACCGCTGGCCTGCCGAAGAGCCCGAGCTGCTGACGTTCACCGTGCTGACCATGCCGAACGCCGCGATCCCCGAGCCGCTGGTTCAGGACGGCCCGGTGTTCCTGCCAGCGGCAGCGGTCGCCGACTGGATCGCCGGGCCGTGGCTGCCGTCGCGCTTCCTGACGCGGATGAAACAGCCCCAGCTGGAGGCGTATCCGGTTTCACGTGCGATCCGCAGCCGCGACGTGGACGACTACACGCTGCTTGAACCCGCAGATGCCGACAGCGAGCCCGCGTCGGCACCCGACGAAGACTGGATCGACGAGGACGACATCGACTGACGCGGCGGGCGGGCAGCGCGGCGGCACTCGTCGCCGGCGCCGATCCGCGATCCAATGGAGTTCGTCCGCTTCGGAGTCGACCATGCCGCGCATCGCCCTCGACCGCATCGCCGCCACCAACGCCACGGGCTATCCGGCGCCGTATGCCGATGCAGTCGCGGGACGCTGGCAACGTCGCCTCGGCCCCGTATCCGGTCTGACCGATTTCAGCGCCACCCACGTCACGCTCGAGCCAGGCGCCTGGTCGTCGCAGCGTCACTGGCACGAAGACGAGGACGAGATGGTGGTGATGCTCGCCGGCGAAGCGCTGTTGATCGACGACAGCGGGTCCACGCGCATGCATGCGGGCGACATCGCCGTCTTTCCGAAGGGCGACGGCAACGGTCATTGCCTTTGGAACGACGGCACGTCGCCCTGCGTATTCGTCGCGATCGGCCAGCCGGTGACGCGCATCTGCCACTACCCCGATATCGACATGCACCTTCCGGAATCCGGTCGCTACGTGCACAAGGATGGCGCGCCTTATTGACCTTGCCCGTGCCGCAGACGATGGAGCGGGTCGCGTCTCAATCGGTGGACTTCGCGGCTGCCAGTTGGCGTAGCCGATCGCCGAGCCGCGCGATGTTTCGGCGCGTCGCTTCGAGCGCGATGCGTTGCCTCGCGGGCAGCGCGGTTTCGCCCAGCGCCTGCAAGGCCCCGGTGCCCGCCTGCCAGTGCGCGGAAGCTTCCGCGAGGCGCTGGGCTGCGACGGCGCGCTCGGTCGCGTCCGGTATGCCGTAGCCCCCCGCTGGCAGCAGGCTTGCCGGTCGGGAAAGGCGCTCGGCGATGACGAGCGTGTCCCGGAACGTGTCGTTCAGCGGTTGCGTCACTAGCGAGCCGCTGCCGAGGCTGCGTTTGAGCGCATCCACCGCGCGCGACTGCTGGCGGCGCAATGCCGCGTTCTCGAGAACCAGCAACGCCGCCGTCGAGCGCAGGTCGGCCCTGTCGATCCAGGCCCCCCGCGCGTCGGGCGGGAGGTCGAGCCAGTCGACGACACGCGCTTGGCGGATGGGCAGCGACTCGCGCGCCGTGGACAACATGGTTTGCAGATGTTCGCCGATCGAATCGAACACGTAGCCGAGGCGGCGGGCTTCGGCAGGGTCGCGTGGCGTGGACGTGTCAGCGATTCCTGCGCGCGACAATCGCCGTAACAGCCCGGTCGGGCTCAGGCTCGCGAGGTCCTGCGCCGCCAGGCGCGGCACGCCGTCGTGCAGCAGGCGCCAGGTATCCACGGCGCAGTTGTTGTCGATGAAGCGATAGCGGCCGTCATAGCTCCAGTGCACCTGCGTGGCGCGCGCGAGCAGCGACTCGATCTCGTCCGCAGAGAGGCGCAGCGGCACCGAGCGAAGCGTGCGCAGTTCCACCTTCGTGTACTCGTCGACCACCTGCGGCAGCGGCAGTACGAACAGCCGCGTCGGATAACCGCCCGTCAAGCCGCGCCAGCTGGAGATCTGCACGTCGTCGACGAAGGCGCGGAACGAGAGCACCTGGTGCCAGGCCAGGTCGAGGCGGCACTCCGGACCCGGCGCGTGGCCCGGTGCGCAGATGACGATCCGCAGCATCGCGTGGCCCCAACGGCTCATCGGGTGCTCGTCGGGCTCGGCAAGCAGATAGTCGATCGCGTAGACGCGCGCGGGATCGATCGCGAGAAGCGGCGACGCGTCGGCGGCGCCTTCGGTTGCTGGACGCGCAAACACCGGCGCGCCGCAGTCGCGCGTCGTCGCCCGCGCACCCGTGCGCATCGCGAGATACGCAAAGAGCGCCGGGCGCCGGCAGGCGTAGTCGGCGTCGAGCGCGAAATGCTCGAGGTTCACGGCGAGGAACTCGGCCGGCGAGTCCAGCTCGTACGGATCGGGCGAGCGGTCCCGGAACGGGTTGACGCGCAGGCGGCCGTGCAGGGGCGTCGCGGACCAGCCGGCGAGATCGAGCAGGCGAGGATCACGTGATGCGCCACCGCCGGGCGAGCGATCCCACGCATGGGCCACCTCATGCACGAGCGCGGCGAGCGCAGGGCGCGCCGCTGGATCGGCTGGGTCCTGCCGTGTCTGTCGCCAGTCGTCGAGCCGGTCCTGGCGCAGCGTTATGACGCCTGGACGAAAGTGGCCATCCACCCCGTCGCGCAGGTGGCTGCTCAGCTCGATGCGGAGCCGCCCGTCCAGCATTGCGGCAACGGCCGGCGGCAGTGTCGCGCGCGCGGCAGTCACCAGCGTCCGAAGGTCACCGGATTGCGCGGGGTCGCCCGCCTGCGCACTGCACGAGAGCGCGGCCAACAGGGCGGGCACCGCTACCCGCCAACGCGGGCGGCTTCGCGTCGTCAACGAAGGTGCCGCGAGCTAACGCGCGAGGATCGCCGTCGCGAGCTGCATGTCGCTCGCCGCGCGCGCCTGCGGGCGCGTCTCGCGCAACAGATGCAGTGCCGCTTCGAGCTGCGCGCCGCGTATCCGGCCGTCGCTGGCGACGAATAGCGCGGCGTCGTCGCGCGCCTGCAGCACGACCTTGTCGTTCCCGGAGGAGCTGCCGGTGGAATTCGAGACGCCCCCCGACGACGCGCCAGCGGATGTGCCGGCAAAGCTGCTCGCAGCGGCGTTGCCGGCGGCGAGCGGGAGGGCGATCGCGATGGCGGTCGCGAGGATCGTGCGCGTCTGGGTCATGCGGGCGGGTTCGGGCGGGAAAACGCGAGCATAGTCGCGCACGCCGCCGTCGCGCTGAACCGCCGGTGTCGCGTCAGTGGCGACGTTCGGCGCCCGCAGGCGTTCCGTCCTGACGATCGGCGATCGCGAACTCGGGGGATTCGGCGTCGTGCACGTGGCGCAGGGCCTCGATCACCTCGGGCGCGAGCCGGGCGATGTCCAGGACGACCTTCCCCGAATGGACATCGCGGACCGCGTCGAGCGGCAGCACGAAGTCCCCGGCGTTCTGGATGTTGATCACGATCGCGTCCTGGCGGGTCTCCCGCACCGCGCCGACACCGACGCTCCCGTCGGCCACGAACACCATCTGACCGACTTCGATCCGCTGCTGCATGGCTGCTTCCTCATCGTTCGCGCCGCGAAGGCGGCTGTGCGTTCCGATGATGCGTAGCGCCGCCGGTGGTGCGCGTGAACATCGGGCCCGGCGGAGCGCGGCCGACCCAAGGGAAGCACGCTGCTGCCAAGCGCGGATGCGCGGTGGCCACCACGCCGTATTAGGCTTCGCTTTTCCCACTGGCGAGCCGCCCATGACGATTTCCCTGTACCAGGCCTCGGTGCCCGCGTTCGAGCGTGCGTTGCGCAACCTCCGGCACGTGCTCGGCAAGGGTGCCGCGCACGCAAGCGAACATGGCGTCGAACCGGATTCGCTGCTGCAGCTGCGCGTCATCGACGACATGCTGCCGCTCTCGCGCCAGGTGCAGATCGCCTGCGACATGGCGAAGAACGGCGCCGCGCGGCTGGCCGGGATGGAGCCGCCGGTGATGGCGGACGAGGAAGCCACGATCGAGCAGCTTTACGCGCGCATCGACCGCACGCTTGAATTCGTGCGGGGCATCGACGCGGCGTCGATCGATGGTGCGGAAGGCCGCGAGATCGTGCTGAACATGCGCAGCGGCGAGATGCGTTTCAACGGGCAGGATTACCTGACGACGTTCGTCCTGCCGAACCTCTACTTCCACGCGACGACGACATACCTGCTGCTGCGTCGCGAGGGTGCGCCGCTGGGCAAGATCGACTTCATCGCCGGTCCCGACGCCCCCGGGTGACGGCTGGCCGGGCGCTGTCGGCAGGGCTCCCGATCACCGTTGCTTTGCGCGGTCGCGGCCATGCTGCGTCTTTCCCCCGAAGGAATGACGCACATGGCCACCCAGCACCAGAAGGACGGCGGCGCGCGCACCGCCGCCTCGCAGCGCGAAATCCAGGCGGGCATCGACGCGGGCGAGGGCACGCAGGCCAAGGCCAAGGGTGAGCGCGGCGCGCCGGTCCAGGCCGGCGTCGAAGACGAGCCAACCAATCCGATGCCCGAGCAGCACCTGCAAAAGCCGGGCAACGAGCATGGGCTCGACGTCGAACCGCGCTTCCTGGCGCCGGGCTACGTCGGCAGCGGCAAGCTTCAGGACATGGTCGCGATCGTGACCGGCGGCGACTCCGGAATCGGCCGCGCGGTGGCCGTGCTGTTCGCGCGCGAAGGCGCCGACGTGGCCGTGCTTTACCTCGACGAACACGAGGACGCCGATGCCACCAGGGGATTCGTCGAGGCCGAGGGCCGTCGCTGCATCACCCTCGCCGGCGACGTACGCGACGCGGGCTTCTGCAACCAGGCGGTCGAGAAGGTGGTGGGCGAGTTCGGCCGCCTCGACATCCTGGTCAACAACGCCGCATTCCAGCAGCACGCGTCCAGGCTCGAGGACATCACCGACGAGCACCTGATGATGACGCTGGAGACCAACATCGGCGGTTACTTCCACATGGCGCGCGCCGTCCTGCCGCACATGGAGAAGGGCGCCTGCATCATCAACACCAGCTCGGAGACCGCGCTGTTCGGCAACAAGCAGTTGCTCGACTACTCGGCCACCAAGGGCGCGATCAACGCATTCACCATGTCGCTGGCGAGCAACCTGCTCGACCGCGGCATCCGCGTCAACGCGGTGGCGCCGGGCCCTGTCTGGACACCCCTGAATCCTGCCGACAAGGATGCCAAGTCGGTGGCCACGTTCGGCCAGGACAGCGACATGCGGCGCCCCGCGCAACCGGAAGAGCTTTCACCGGCGTACGTATTCCTCGCTTCGCCCGTGACCGGCTCGTACGTCAACGGCGCGATCCTGCCGGTGATGGGCGGACCGCGCGGCTGACGGAAGCGCGCGAGGTCAGCCCTTGGATCGCGCCATGCAAGCGCGGTAGCGCTGGTCCACGCGCTTCGCGAACCACGCCGTGGTCAGGTGACGCGTGATCTTCGGGCTCGACAGCCGGATTTCGGGCAGGCGCGCACGCGGCAGCGCATGGCCGGCGGCGTGTTCGCCCAGCGAGAAGATTTCCCGGTAGAGATCGGTCTTCTCGAAGTCGAGCGTGCTCGCTTTCAGCAGGTCGCGATGGATGGCGGCGTCGTCCATGCCGATCTCCTGCGAGAGCGCGCGGACGGCCACCTCGGTGCGGCTCGCTTCGCTGCCGTCATAACGCACGACATCGCCGTCGAGATCGAGCGGGATGCCCGACGCGATCGACGCCGCGTTCTGGAACGCCGCGTTGCGGCTTGCGTACCAGCCGGCGTTGTAGTCGGCGAAGCGGAAGATCGGCTGCCGGTACGAGCTGCGGTAACCGAGCAGGTGCGCTGTGCCGAAGTAGACGCCGCCGCGACGCGTGAACACCTCGTGCCGGATCGAGCTGTCGACCGCGTAGGGGTAGTCGCGGTCGGCCGCGAGGTGTTCGGCGAACGTCACCGACACCTGCATCGGCCCGCCCGTGTGCACGGGGTTGGCGCTTGCAAGCAGACGGCGGCCCATCGGCACGCGGTCGATCATCGCTTCGTAGATGTCGCTGAGCTCGCGCTCGGTGGTGGCGGCTGCGATGCGCTGTTCCCACGTGCGTCCATCGGGCGACGTGATCTGCAGCGCGGCGCGCGCGACCAGGGGTGGAACATGGTGCGCGGCGAACCGCCGGTCGATCTCCTCGAGCGCGATGCGCCCCAGGCCGGGCACCTTCGGGTCGCCAGCGAACGACGATTCCTGCTCGGTCACCGCCACTACCGCGCACAGATTCGCCGTCGAAGGCTCGATGCGCAGCGCAGCGAACGCGGCCTGGATGTCGCCCGCCCAACCGCTGCGGTCGCGAACGCCCGACGGCATCAAGCGTGACAGCTCCGCGCGGACTTCCGCGGGCGTTTTCACGTGCGGGCGAGGGCGCTCGTTGCAGCCGACGATGCCCAGGGCGAGCAGGCACGCGGAGGCGCCGGCGAGCAGCAGGCGGAATCGCAACGCAGGTTCTGTCATTCGTGGTGGTCCGTTGGAGGAGGTGTCGTTCGCGATCGCGTGGTCGCGGCGCGGAAGGTTCGGATGGACTCACGCGCGTCGCTTGACCGATGCCAAGCAGCGCGCGTGTTGGCTGCATGGAACAGCGCGCCGGGACGCGATCGAGGGTCTCGGCAGTCCGGGTTCTGTCCAGGGTCGAGCTGTCGGGGTGCCGAGGCGTTGCGGAAGGGTAGCCCAGACGGTTGCTTACGGACGATGCGCAAACTCCGGATAGCAGCGGGCCGCAAGCAGGGCGACGCTGGCGAACCACAGACGGAGCCCCGATATGACGTTTCGCACCATCGGTCTCGATCCGACCCCCTTCATGCGGCTTTACGACCTCGGCGACGATGAACTCGCATTGCACGACGCGCGCCGGGTGCGTGTAGGCGTCGCGGGCCGGGTACCGGACCGAGTCGAACTCCGCGACCTCGCAGTCGGAGAGTCCGCGCTCCTCGTCAATTACACGCACCAGCCCGCACGGACACCGTACCGCGCCTGCCATGCCGTCTACGTCCGCGAAGGCGCGACCGCGGCGCGCGTCGTCGAGGGACGACTGCCGTCGGTGATGGTTCGTCGACTCCTGTCTCTGCGCGCGTTCGACTCAGGCCACATGATGGTCGAGGCCGACGTCGTCGAGGGCCAGGTTGCGAGAGCGCGGCTGATCGACATCCTGGCTGATCACCGCGTGGCCTACGTGCACGCTCACTACGCGAAGCCCGGGTGTTTTGCCGCGAGGATCGAGCGGATCTAGGATTAGTCGCGCGCCGACACTCGCTCGTGTCCCGCGTCGAACTTCGCGCGATCGGCACGCGCGAGCACCGCGTCGGCGTCCACTTCGCCGCTACGCGCCAGCACGGTGCGGATGGTCGCGCCACTGCAGGCGACGAGGCGTTCTTCGCCGATGTCGAAAGGCCCGCGCATGGCCGACTGCAGCCGGCTTCGCAGCACGCCCGACGCGGCTTCGGCGTTCTCGCGCGGCACGGTGGCCGCCACGACGAATGCGTCGACGCCAACGCGCGCGATCAGGTCCCCGCCACGCAGCGCGCCTTCGAGTGCGCGGGCGATCGCGATCAGCAGACGGTCGCGCGCGTCGTGGCCGGGACGCGCCGCTATTGATCTCAAGTCGTCGACGTCGATGAAGGCGACCACGAGTGCGCGGTCGTCGCGTTGCGCGCGGGCAAGCATGCGGCTTACCTCCTGCGCCAGCGCCTGACGGTTCGGAAGGCCGGTGACAACATCCGACAAGGCAGAGCGTGCCAGCGCACCATTCGCCACGCGCAGTTTCTCCACGAGGCGCTCGCGGTCGACGCGCTCGCCGATCAGCTGCGCGAACAACACGAGCGAGCTTTCGGACTCCGCGTCCAGCGTGCGCGGCTCCGAGTGGGCGGCGCAAAGCGAGCCGAACTCCAAGCCGTCGCAGGTGAGCACCGGGGCGCTGACGAGCGTGTGTGCGCCCGCGGCCGTCCGGAGCGCCGCGTCGCGGTGCCCGCCCGGCACGTGGCGGCGCTGCGCATGTCCCGCGTCCAAGGCAGCTGCCGGGAACTCGAGCCAAGGCAATAACGTGCCTTCCCGAATGCCCAGCGAACCCGTATTGCGGGCGAACAGGACGCTTTGCCGCCGAGCGTCGGGATCAACCGACGTGAGGAACGTGCTCTCCAGCCCGGTCGCGTCCGCCAGCAACTCGAGCAGCGGACGGACGAGCTGTTCCAGCGTCGATGCGCCGTCGAAGCATTGCGACAGCCGGGCGAACGGGCGGTCCATGGGAATTTCCCCGCGAGGTGCGATGGATTCTGCACGAGGCCTGCTGCGGCCGGTAGCGCATGTTTTGTCGGCCGTTCACCTGGCGCAGCCTAGGATTTGCAGTCAGGAGGGCCGGACGATGGCGACAGGCTGGGCAGGCGATGGCGCAGTACAGGATCAGATCGACGCGACCGTCGGCGACGCGATACGTCGTGCGCGCAGCCGGCTGCCGCACGGGCCCGGACGCAGTCATTGCGAGGAATGCGAGGCGCCGATTCCCGAAGCGCGCCGCGCAGCGCTGCCCGGCGTGCGCCTGTGCGTGGCATGCCAGGAGCGCCTCGACGCCGAGGAAGGCGCGCACGCGGGTTACAACCGTCGCGGCAGCAAGGACAGCCAGTTGCGCTGATCAGGCCGGCGGTTCGCCGCCGAGCAGCGCGTCCAGGCGGTCGAGCAGCGGACGCTGGCTCTCCAGCATTTTCGGATAGGCCTCCGCGAGCGCGAACCACCGCGCGCGGTCGACTTCCGGAAATTCGCTGAAACGACCGCTGCGGGGTGGCCATTCCATGCGGAACATCATGCTGTTCAGGTGGTCGGGGTCGAAGTCGCCTTCCATCGCGAATGCTTCGACCCACTTGCCGCCGCGTTGGCGCAGCCGGCCCAGCGCTGCGAGCGGACCCGTTGCGGGCGCGCCCAACTCCTCTTCGAATTCACGACGCGCCGTCTGTTCCGGCGTCTCGCCTTCCATGGGCCCGCCCTTGGGGATGCTCCACGCACCGTCGTCGCGTGCGTGCCAGAAGGGACCGCCGGGATGCGCGAGCAACACGTCGACCCCGCGGGCGCGTGTTCGATAAAGAAGGATGCCTGCGCTTTCCCGTGGCATGCGTCATCCGTCGTGGCGACACCGATGCTCGCGCACCGCGCGGCGTGATCCCGTGAATGTCTACTGACGCGTCGCGCCGCGCCCGTCGGCACGTTCCCGGCGCTCGGTTTCGAGCGCCGCGAGCCAGGCTTCGAGTTCCATGCCCTCGCTCGCGGCCTCCTCCATGGCGGGCAATTGCAGGTCGGGTGCGATGTCGATCGACAGCGGCACGGGCCCGCTCGACAGCGTCACGCGCGCATGCCGCAGCATCGCGATCGCCATCCCGGGGCTCTCGGTCGACGCCATGACGCGGCCGCCGAGCACCAGCGCGTATTCGCCGTAGCGCCGCGCGATGCCGCCGACGATGCGGTCACCGTCGGCCAGCAGGTGAGCTACGGCCGGCATGCTCAGGCCGGAGAACGCGCCATCGCGGGGAATGTGTCGAGGTGGCTTGGAATCGGGCATGTCGAGATCCGGGGGCCGTTGCCGCAGTCTGCATGTTGGCGGCGGAATGGGCGAGGCATGCGGTCGCCATTGGTTCAGCGCGGCGCAACCGGGCGGTTACCGGCTGCGCTGGTTCCGCTCCACGTCCATGCGCTCGAGGATGCTGCCGTGCACGCCCGTGCCGATCGCAATTGGGCGGTGCAGGTTGCCGGCCTGCTCCGGCGCTTCGGGCGCGGTCTCCATTTGCGCCAGCTGCGTCATCGCGCCGGTCATGCCGTGCGTCAGCGTTTGCGCGAGGCGCTCGGCGATGCCGGCGGCGGTTGCGGACATGCCGATCGAGAGTTCGTCCTGCGGCTCGTTGACAAGGCCCACGATCGCGGCGACGACTTCGTCCGCGTCGGTGATCGGGAACGGCTGCAGGGTATGGCCCGTGTAGTTCGCCGCGTGATCGTATAGGGGCGTGTCTGCCGCCATCGGCAGCACCGCGCACACGTGGATGCCGGTGGCATCCTGCGCGACAAGTTCCTGCCGTAGCGCATCGCAGAGGCCGACGATGCCGTACTTGGTGGCGCAGTACGACGCGTAGTACGGCGCGGGCGTGCGCCCGAGCATGGCCGCAATGTTGATGAGCGTGCCGCCGCCCGCCTTGCGGAAGTGGCTGATCGCGGCATGGCTCCCGGCGATCGCACCGCCGAGGTTCGTCTGCATGACACGAAGGTGGTCTTCGAGCGGTATGCGCTCGAAGGGTCCGAGCGCGGCAACACCCGCATTGTTGATCCAGACATCGATGCGATTGAACTTCGCGATCGCCGCTGCGGCGAGCTTTTCGACCGCGTTCGGGTCGCCGACGTCGCAGCTCACGGCGATCGCATTGCCGCATTCCTCCGCGAGCTGTTCAAGCAGGCGTGCGCGTCGGGCGGCGAGCACGAGGTTGCAGCCCTCCGCCGCCAGGGCAAGCGCAACGCCGCGGCCGAGGCCGCTCGATGCGCCGGTGATGACGACTGTGCGTGCCAGCATGAAGCGCTCCTGCATTGAGATTGCCGCATGGTGGCGGGACAGCCGTCGTTGCGGGGTGTTCGCCGCGGCGGTATCGATAAGCGTGAAAGGCGCGCTTCAGCCCAGCGCGGCGGGCAGCACCCGGGTGCAGTCGGCGCGCAGCGCGAGCGTGGCGAGGTCATCGGCACGCGTCACGCCGCGGGTCACGAGCGCGATGGGCAGGCCGGCGGCGTGCGCCATCAGCGCGAACCGGTAGCCGGAGTACACCATCAGAGACGAACCGACGACGAGCAGGCCGTCGCTGCCCGCGAGCGCGGCCGCGGCCTTTTCGTACCGCGGACGCGGCACGTTCTCGCCGTAGAAGACGACGTCGGGCTTGAGCATCCCGCCGCAGCGCGAACACTCCGGCACGACGAAGGTGTCGAAGTTCTCGCGCTCGAGGTCCGCATCGCCGTCGGGCGCGAACGCGGCCACGGCATCGAGACGATCCGGATTGCACTCAGCCAGGCGCGTCTGCATGCCGGCACGCGGCGTGCGGTCTTCGCAGTGAAGGCAGCGCACGCTGTCGAGCCTTCCGTGCAGGTCGACGACGTCATCGCTGCCGGCGCGCTGGTGCAGGCCGTCCACGTTCTGCGTCAGCAGCATCGATACCTGGCCGCTGCGCTGCCACGACGCGAGCGCCGCGTGCGCCGCGTTCGGCGCAGCTGTATCGAACCGTGGCCAGCCAGCGTACGAACGGGCCCAGTACCTGCGCCGGACGGCCGCGTCACCGGTGAAGGCCTGGAACGTTACCGGCGGCGACCGTTTCCAGCTGCCTGCTTCGTCGCGGTAGTCGGCGATGCCCGATGCGGTGCTGCAGCCGGCGCCGGTGACGACGAACACTCGCCGGAGCGGCGCCAACCAAAGGCGCAGAGCGCGCGATGGGACGACGTCCAGTGGTTCAGAAACTGCGTGCACGAAAGTTGGGAATTCCCTGGTTGCGAGTTGTCCCACAGCCCGTCGCACCGGTTATTCGAGCCGCCCCAGGTCGTGGTCGAGCCGCCGCTGCAACTTCTTCGCCGCGCCGGTGATGGCAGCCGCCAGCGAGTCCGCCTCGTCCGACGCGGCGAGCGGGGGACGTCCCTCCACCTTTGCTTCCAGCAGGCATTGCTTGTCGCGGCCGCCGCGGCGATCCGCGCTCTTGTCGCGCAGATGCACTTCGATGCGCGTCACCTGGTCTGCAAAGCGCGACAACGATCCGTCGAGGGCGTGCCGCACGTGGCGCTCGACCGAAGCGTCGTTGTTGATGTGGTTGTCGGTGTTGATTTCGATGTGCATGGAATGCTCCTGGTTCTTCGGGGAACGCTGGCTGCATCGGCGTGGACGCGGGGTGGCCGGCCGGTCAGGGACTCTTGGCAGGCGCGGCGTGCGCCGTCGTGCCGCGCTCGGCGTCGATGGCGCGGAAGATCGCTTCGGTCGCCGGCGTCCATGTGCTCCACGCGTGCTTGCCGGGAACCACGTACACGTGTCCGGCGGGCAACAGCCCGGCTACGAGCGGCATGCCTTCCCGCAGGTAGTCGTTGTCGCCGTACGACAGCCACACGTTGCGCGCGCGCTCGGGCTCGTCGCGCCATGTCTTCAGGTGGCCCCACAGCTCGCGCTGCCACGCATCGTAGGGGTTCGCGGACTCGGGCGGCGGACGCCAGCTGCCGAGCCCGCCGGCCGCGCGGATCTCGTCGTGCACCGCGCGCTCGCCGGTGTAGGGCGCCAGCAACACCATGCCGTCGACCTGGCCGGGATACATGCGGTCGTAGAGGATCTCGCCCATGCCGCCCAGGGACGCGCCGACCAGCCAGATCTCCGTATAGGCGCGTCGTCGCGCTGGCATCAGCACTTCGTCGTGCAGGCGCCGCGCCGCGCTGCGGTCGAGGTAGTAGGGCATCGACAATTCGGCGAACAGCACGTCGGCGTCCGGCCACACGCGCTGGATCGCTTCGCCCACGCCGCTGCGACGCATGGATTCGAGGCGGTCCCGCCGCCCCGGCAGCACGACCACGAGTCGATGCGAGCCCTCCTTCGATGGAAGCAGCGCCGTCGGCACGGGCCGCGATGTATTGACGCGTTGCGAGGCGCAGGCGAGCAGAGCGCTCGCCGCGAGAAGAACCACCGACCAGCGCAGCAGGCGCATGCCACCTCTCCATTCACGATGAGCCAGTCTTGGCAGGCGGCCGTGACTGGCCAGTGGAGAAACGGTGGAGAAGCCGTCGCGGATGCAGGTGTAGGCTGCTGCCGCATGTGCGGACGCGACACATTCAGGGCGACGTGGGCCGAGGTGCATGCCGCCTCGCAGCCGCTTTTCGTGAAATTCCCGGATGAGGAGCCGGTGCCGACCTACAACCGGGCGCCGACCCAGCGCGGCTGGACGGTGATCGCGGACGAGGGCGGCGGCATCGTGGTGCCCATGCGCTGGGGCCTGCTGCCTCCGTGGGCAAAGGACACGCGGCTGGCCTACAGCACGATCAACGCGAGGCTCGACGGCATCACCACCAAGCCAGCCTTCCGCAGCGCGTGGAAATCGCGTCGCTGCCTGATTCCCACGTCCGGCTACTACGAATGGCAGCCGGTCGCTGGCGGCAAGCAGCCCTACTTCATCCACCCGGCGAACGCGCCGGTGATGTTCTTCGGCGGGCTCTACGAAGCGCGCCCGGACGGCGCGGGCGGCGAGCTTCTTACGTACAGCGTGATAACGCGCGAGGCGGATCCGGAACTGGCGGCGATCCACGACCGCATGCCGTTGATACTGGCGCCCGAGACGTTCAACGAATGGCTGCACGGCACGCCCGAGCAAGCGATGTCGATCGCGTTGATGACACCCGAGGCGCCGGTCGCTGCGCATCCGGTCGATCGTGCCGTCGGCAACGTGCGCAACGACCGCCCAGACCTGATCGATCCGGTTCAGCTCGCGACCGGCTGAGCATTGCAGAGTGTGACGCCTGCACGTCGCGGCTCACATGCAGTTGATGGTGCGCGCCGCACGATCGCCGGACCGTCTTCAGATAATTCAACCGTGCCGAGCCTTGGACGACCCCGCGCCGAACGGGGCTTGCCCTGGATAGCGTCCTCGTCAAAGGACAGCGAAATCCACCGTCTTCGCGGGCTCGTGTCCGCGCTGGCGGCGATCGCCGAGCATCCGGGAACCGCGCAGTCTTTCATCGAGTACGCGCTCGACCGGGTGGTCGAGGTCACGCGTGCCACCGGTGGCGTCGTGCTGCTCGATGGATCGGAGGTCGGCATGGACGTCGCGGTCGCGCACGGCCAGATGACGCTTCCCGGCGTCGACGTCTTCAACGGCGGGCAGACGCTTGCGCGGGCCTGCATGGAAGCCGGGACCTGCATGCGAAGCGACGCCACTGCCAACGACGAACGCATCCACGGCGACGCGCGCCGGGTGCATGCGCTGCACTCGCTGATCGCCGCGCCCCTGCGCTATGGCGAATCGGTGCTGGGCGTGCTCGAGGTCTGCTCGTCCGTCAGCCATGCCTTCGACGACATCGACGCGCAGGCGATCGGACTCATCGGCGATGCGATGGGCGGCGCGCTCGGCCGCCAGCTCGCGCTCGAGGAGAACGCGCGCCTGCTGCGGCGCCTTCATGACGCGCTGCTGGACACGCAGGCGACCGCGCAGATGTACCAGGACGCCGCGTCCCTCGATGCGCTCACCGGCCTTCCCAATCGACCCGCGTTCGAGACGCAGCTCGAGGCGGTGTGCGCAGCGCACGAAGGCCAGCCCCATCGTTTCGGCCTGCTGTTCATCGACCTTGACGATTTCAAGGACATCAACGACACGCACGGCCACGCCATGGGCGACCAGGTGTTGCGCGCCACCGGCGCGGCGCTGCGCGAGACTCTGCGCGATACCGACGTGGTGGCGCGCCTCGGCGGCGACGAGTTCGTGGTGCTGCTGTCGTCCTTGCGCGACGCGGATCGCGACGTGCGGTCGGTGGCCGCGGCCGTGGAGGACGAGCTGGCGCGGCCGCGCGTCGTGAACGGCGTGCGCCTGCGCATCAAGTGCAGCGTGGGCTGGGTGATCCACGACGGCTTCGCGCATGCGAGCGAGGTCCTGCAGGCCGCGGACGCCCGCATGTACGAGCAGAAGCGCGAGCGCCGCCGACGCTGAGCGCACGACCCGGCGCTCACGCGCGGGGCGCTATTCATCGGGGCGATGCGGCGTGGCCGCGAACCGGTGAGACATCCCATGAACCATTCCGTTCCCGTCGCACGCGTGCTCGGCGCGGCGCTGATCGGCGCCCTCGCGCTGACGGCGTGCAAGGGCCGTGGCAGTAACGACACGCTCGCCGAAGGCGCAACCGATCGCCCGAGCGAGAGCAGCGGCGCCACCAACGCGGGCCCGGGCGCTCCGCCCGTCGACTCGGCCGGGCCGGGCTCGGGCGACGCGATTTCGCAGCCAGCAGGCGTCACCAGCGCCCCGGGCCCGGGCCCGACGCTGATGCTCGTGTCGCAGGGCGCGCACGCGCCATTCCTCGGTAACGCGGCGGGTAATGCGCTCTATTACGTCGACGGTGACACCGACGGGAGCAAATGCACGGGCCCGTGCCTGCAGACGTGGCCGCCTGTAACCATCGAGGCCCAGCAGCCGACCGGCGCGCCGGGTCTGCAGGGCGCCATGATCTCTACGATCACGCGCGCCGAGGGCAGCCACCAGGTCACCTTCAACGGCCGTCCGCTGTACCGCTATGCGGCCGACGCCGGCGCCGGCAGTGCCAACGGGGACGGCGTCAAGGACAAGTTCGGCAGCTGGCACCTTGCAACGCCGACGATGGCCGGCTCGACGGGCAAAGCCCAGGGCGCGCAGCCTTCCGCGTCGTCGGCCGGGACCGCCCCGCCGAAGACGGGAGGCTGAAATCAAACGGGCGGCCGGTCTCCCGGTCGCCTGCGTGGTCAGCCGTGTGCGTAGCGCCCCACCGGCGTACGTTCGATGTGGATCGCGTCGCGACCGGCGGGTGAAAGGCAGCGATCCCAGGCGCTGTGCAGCAGCCCCTTGGCGTAGAGGTCGTCTTCGAGCTGCTTGTCGATCTTCGCGCGTGCGTCGATCGCCAAAAGGCGAAGCGCACTTATTTCGCGGTGGCTGAGGTCCGTCTGCTGCGTCGAGCTGGTCATAGCGGCTGTCCCTCGGTCATGCCGGGGCCAGTCTCGGCCGCCGAACCCTCAAGGCCGCGTGAAAACTTCGACGCCGGCCGGGGCTCCGGACGAACGGCCTGACCAGGGCGTTCCGCGGCCGCCCTGGCTGTACCGTTCAGTCGCCGACGACGAGGATGAACGGGCCGAGCTGGGACGTCATGGTCACGAGTACGTGCAGTTCGCTGTCGAGGCCCGAGAGCGGCGTTTCGAAGTCGGGCGGAGATGCGGTGTAGTTCGCGTCCTCGGCCAGGCTGTCCTTCACCACGTAACCCATCAGCATGTTCACGAGCTCGCCAAGCGCGTCACGGGCGAGTTCTTCGTCGCAGGCCTCCGGCGGGATCGACAGGAAGGCCTGCGCCATCGCATGCATGGTGGCGCCATCGCAGGCCATTCCGATCACCAACGGGCGGTCGGCGGCGACACGCACCAGCGCGGCTGCGTCGACATGCGGTGGCGCCAGCGGATCGATGACGCTCGAAAACTGGCACTGCGTGCGCAGGAGCCGCGGGAAAAGCTTGTTGCAGGTGGCGATCGCGTTGCCCACGCGGCGGCCGAACTGGTGCGTGGCGACGATGGCGTCGAGTGAGCGCGCGGCTTCATCGCGATCCGCCGAATGCAGCCGCAGCTCGTCGTCGAGCCGATGGCGTTCGACGTACCCTTGCTCGACCAGGATCTCCCCGAACAGCTTGCGGCGCGATTTCTGTTCGTCGAGCAGCTGGCCGACCTCGTCGGCCGTGAGCAGCCCCATCGATTGCGCGATGTCGCCGAAGCGTTTGTCCTCGCGACGCTGGCGCTCGTTGATGGCCTGCGCCTGGTGCGCGGTGAGCATGCCCCTCCCGCACGCGATTTCGCCCAGCGCGGGGTTGGACATGCGCTGGATCTCGAGCGCCCGCAGCAGCTGCGGCGCGTCGATGACGCCTTTTTCCAGCAGGAACTGCCCGAAGAACTTGGCTGCTGCCATGGTCGCGCGTCCTTATGCGGTGACTTCGCCGAGCACGCGCTCGAGCGTGTCGCGGTCGATCGGCTTTTGCAGGTAGCTCTTCGCGCCGATCTTCAGGCACTGCTCGATGTCGTTCTGCGCGCCGAGCGAGCTGAGCACCACGACTTTCGCGTCCGGGTCGAGTTCGAGAATGCGCTTGAGCGCGGCCTTGCCGTCGACCTTCGGCATCACGAGGTCAAGCAGCACGACATTGGGCTTGAGCGCGAGGTACTGCTCCACGGCCCGGACGCCGTTATCGGCTTCCCCGGCCAGTTCATAGCCGCAGGCCGCAAGTTGCTGCGCGGTGAGCATGCGCAGCGCGCGCGAATCGTCGCAGAGAAGTACGGTCGGGCGGACGCTCATCGGACTCTTCCTTGCGCGCGTTACGCCGCGCGCGTGCGTCGGGCGAACCGGTGTCCGCCCTCGATCCATGCTAACGGCGCGGGTGTCAGGTTCTTGAATCGAAGCGGCGCAGGCGGTTCACGGCGGCCTTGCCGGCGCGCAGCCCGCTGGCGAAGCAGGCGGTGAGGAGATAGCCCCCGGTCGGGGCCTCCCAGTCCAGCATCTCGCCGGCGACGAAAACGCCCGGCATGCGACGGATCATCAGGTGCGCGTCGAGTTCCTCGAGACGGACGCCGCCGGCGGAGCTGATCGCTTCCGCGATCGGGCGGGGCGCCGTGAGACGCAATGGCAGTCGCTTGATGGCCGCGGCCAGGCGCGCCGCGTCGGCGGCCAGCGGGACGCCCAGGACTTCGTGCAGCAGGCCGAGCTTGACGCCGTGCAGGCCCGTCTGCCGACGGATGTGTTCGCCCAGGCTGCGGCCCTTGCGCGGGCGCTCCAGCGCGGTGCGCAGGTCGGCCTCGGCACGCCCGGGCGCTAGGTCGAGCTCCATCGACGCGGTGCCGTCCCGCGTGATCGCATCGCGTAGTTCTGCCGACAGCGCGTAGACCAGGCTTCCTTCGACACCGGCGCGGCTCACCACGCACTCGCCCTGGCGAGAGTGCTCGCGGCCCTGTGCATCCCTCCAGTGCGCTACGACGGGTTTCAGCGGGTCGCCAGCGAAGCGCTCGACGAAGTGCGTGGTCCATGCGACATCGAAGCCGCAGTTCGCGGGCTGCAGTGGTGCAACGTCGACGCCGGCATGCGCGAACGGTGCCACCCACGCCCCGTCGGAGCCGAGTTCGGGCCAGCTGCCGCCGCCGAGCGCAAACACGGTCGCACGCGCGTGCGCTTCGACGACGCCCTCCGGCGCGTCAAAGCGCAACGCGCCGTCGTCCGTCCAGCCCGTCCAGCGATGCTGCACGTGGAAGCGCACGCCCGATTCGCGCAATCGCCGCACCCAGCCGCGCAACAGGGGCGCAGCCTTGAGATCCATCGGAAATACACGTCCCGAGCTGCCGACAAACGTCTCGATGCCCAGCCGTCTCGCCCATGTGCGCAACGCACCGGCATCGAAGTCATCGAGCCAGCGCCCGACGTCGGCGGCACGCTCCCGGTAGCGCGCGTCGAACGCGGGCCGCGCTTCCGAGTGTGTGAGGTTCAGGCCGCCCTTGCCCGCGATCAGGAACTTCCGCCCGACCGATCCCTTGGCCTCGAACACGTCGACCTCGACGCCGGCCGCGCGCGCAACCTCGGCCGCCATCAGGCCTGCCGGGCCGCCGCCGACGATGGCCAACCCGGGCAGTTCGGTGCGCGTCCCTTGCATGCGTGCGTACTTGAATCGGGCGCACAGCATGCCTGCGCGAGCGCCGCCACGGTATCGTCGGGGCTTCCGCCGCCTGAACGAATGCCATGACGCCGCGCCTCGCCGCTCCATTGCTCGCGCTCTTTCTGCTGCACGCATTGCCCGCGCCCGCCCAGGCGGCGGCGCCTGCCGGGAGCGCCGACGCCGCCGCGCTTCCCGCCCAACTCGTCGACCTGGACGCCTACGTCGCGGCCGCGCAGAAGCGCTTCGGTGTGCCCGGCATCGCGGTGGCGATCGTCAAGGACGGCCACGTCGTGCTCGAACGCGGCTGGGGCGTGCGCGAGCTCGGGAAGCCGGCACCCGTCACCGCGCATACCGTGTTCGCGATCGCGTCGAACACCAAGGCGTTCACGTCGATGGCGATCTCCATGCTGGCCGACGAAGGCAAACTGTCGCTCGACGACCGCGTGATCGACCACCTGCCGTGGTTCCGCATGTCCGATCCGTACGTGACGCGCGAGATGCGCATCCGCGACCTGCTCGCGCATCGCAGCGGGCTCGGCCTCGGCGCCGGCGACCTGCTGTACTGGCCGGGCACCACGTACACCGGCGAGGAAGTCGCGCATCGCCTCAAGGATGTGCCGCTTACCGGCCAGTTCCGGGCGCAGTACGCGTACGACAACATCCTGTTCGGCGTCGCGCAGCAACTCATCGAAAAGGAGAGCGGGCAGAGCTTCCAGGCGTTCCTCGACAGCCGGATCCTGGGCCCGCTCGGCATGACCGAGACGCGCTACAACTCCGATTTCCTCAAGCCCGGCGACGATGTCGCGATCGGCCACGCTGCCTACGACTTCAAGGACGTGCGACCACTCGCCGCGCCGATGACGTGGTCGAACGTGGCGGGCGCGGGCGGCATCTATTCGAGCGTGCACGACTTGTCGCGCTGGATGGAGCTGCAATTGGCGGACGGCGTGATTTCCGGCCGCGGCGACGCCGCCAAACGGCTCGTGAGTGCCGAACGCCACCGCGCCATGTGGCAGCTGGTCACGCCGATTCCGGTGACGCCCGCCAAGGTGCCGCAACTGGCGCCGCTCACTCCCAATTTCTCGGGCTACGGCGAAGGCTGGTTCCTGTCGGACTACCGCGGCCACAAGCTCGTCTGGCACACCGGCGGCTGGCCCGGAATGGTGTCGAAGGTGACCCTCGTTCCCGACCTGGGCGTAGGTGTCGTCGTGCTCACCAACGCCGAATTGAGCGGCGCGTTCAACGCGATCACCTATCGCGTCCTCGATGCCTATACCGGCGCGCCGCCGACGGACTGGGTGGCCGCCTACGGCGCTGCACTGGATCGGCAGCACGACGACGCCGACGCCGGCTGGAAGAAGCATCTGGCGTCGCGCGACGCGTCGTCCAGGCCATCGCTGCCGCTCTCGGGTTACGTCGGCACGTACCGCGACCCGTGGTATGGCGACGTCGCCATCGAGCGCGACGGGGCGGGCCTGCGCATGCGCTTCACCCGCACGCCGGAGCTGACCGGCCGTCTTGATCACTGGCAGCACGACAGTTTCATCGTGCGCTGGGACAAGCGTTGGCTGAACGCGGACGCCTTCGTGGATGTCGACCTCGACCACGACGGCGCGATCCGCGGTATCCGCATGGCGCCCGTGTCACCCCTGACCGATTTCAGTTTCGACTTCCAGGACCTGCGGCTCGCACCCGTGCCCAAGTCCTGATGTCATCCTTGGCACGGGAGCCGGCATCGTGCCGCGCCCCAGCAACGGGAAGCGCCCATGAGCTGGATCGCCATCATCATCATCCTTGTCGGGCTTTGGCTCGCCTTCAAGGCCGTCGGCGTGGTCGTGCGCCTGCTGATCTGGGCGGTCGTGATCGCCGCCGTCTACTGGCTCGTCGCGCCGCACCTGGGTCTGCCGCGGCTCGGATGACGCTCCGTCGATCAGCCGCTAGAGTCGGCCCATCGGCAAAGGGGGGCCGCGCATGAACTGGCACGTGTATTCCATCGGGCCGATCGACTACGGCTGGCACCAGCTGCGAACCGTGCGGGAAACGCTCGAGGTGTCGGCGGTGCCGTGCGAGGGCAGCGACCCGCGCGAGGGGCTCGACAGCGCGGCGTCCATGGCCTTCCTGCAGAGCTGGGCATCCGCGAAGGAGGCCGCGCTCAAGGCCGGCTGGCAGGGCGGCTTCCGCCTGGAGCCGCGCGTGTTCTGGCTGCCCGACGAGCTGCAGATGGCGCACGGTTTCGTGTTCAAGCAGGACCACAACGGCGCGACGTTCGTCGCCAGCCCGCAGCCGCTGCCGCACCTGGCGGCGCTGGCCACCGCCTGATCGACCGGGCGCCCGCTGGCGCTCCGTACAATGCGGCGATGATCCTCAACGTCGCCGCCTACCACTTCGCGCAGCTTGACGAGCCGGGCGCGATCGCGGCGTCGCTGCACGCGATCGCCGACGCGGGGAACGTGCGCGGCACGATCCTCGTAGCGCCCGAGGGCGTGAATCTGTTCCTTGCCGGTGGCGAGGCGGAAGTCGGCGCGGTCCTCGAAGTGCTCGGAGACGATGCGCGCTTTGCCGGCATGCAGGTAAAGCGCAGCTGGAGCCGGACGCAGCCGTTCCTGCGGCTCAAGTGCAAGGTCAAGCCGGAGATCATTACCTTCCGCCGCGACGGGACGGCGCCGCTGCAGGCGCGCGCACCGACCGTCGATCCCGCCACGCTGGCGCGCTGGATCGAACAGGGTCACGACGAAGCGGGAAAGCGTGTCGTGCTCCTCGACACGCGTAACCGCGAAGAGTTCGCGTACGGGACGTTCGAAAGCGCCATTACGCTACCCATCGACAACTTCACGGAGCTGCCGGCTGCGCTGGAGCCGCGACGCGAAGAACTGGTCGATGCAACAGTGGTGAGCTTCTGCACGGGCGGCATCCGCTGCGAGAAGGCCGCGCTGTGGCTGCAAGCCGACGGCATGGACAACGTGGTGCAGCTCGATGGGGGCATCCTCGGCTACTTCGAGCAGGTGGGCGGCTACGGCTTCGACGGGCGCTGCTTCGTATTCGACAGCCGCGTCGCACTCGATCCCGCGCTGCAACCCCTGGTCGACGACGCCGGCTGACACGCGGTCGCTTCACCCTGCGTCGGCGGCGGTTGCGGTCTCCTTGCGCGAGCGGCGATGTCGCCGTACCCAGGAGATCCCATGGACATGCGCGACGACATGCGCACCGCGGCGCCCGACCGCGACGAGAACATCCGCAAGCTCCACGAGTTGGCCAAGAGCATGCACGTGGCAATGCTGACGACGCGCGGCGAAGACGGACGCCTATTCAGCCGGCCGCTCGGCGTGCAGGAACTCGAGTTCGACGGCGACGTGTGGTTCGCCACGGGCCTGGACAGCGAAAAAGTCCGCGAGGTCGAAGGCGATCCGCAAGTCAACGTCGCGTTCGCATCGAAAGACAACGGCACCTACATCTCGATTTCCGGCCGTGCGACCGTCGTGCGCGACCGTGCCGAAATCGAGCGGCACTGGACGCCGGGCATGGCCATCTACTTCAAGGAAGGCAAGGACGATCCGAACCTCGCGCTGATTCGCGTCGAGGCGCAGAGCGCCGAGTACTGGGACGGCCCGGGCAGCGTCGCCGGCAAGGTGCTGCACCTGCTGCTGACAGCGGTGTCGAATGATCCAGGCAAGCTGTCGGACAACCAGCGGATGAACCTGCAGTAAGAGCGGGAGCCGGAGCGGTGCTCGCGTCGCGCGACGGCTGTATCGACGACAAGACCTTTCGGCAGGGGCGTAGACGCCCGCGGCGCGCGCCGGTGCGTGCTGCCGCGGTTCGAAATATTCGCGATTCGGCAGAGCAGGAGGGGCGCTCGACGTCGGAAGACGCCGCGAATGGCTACTCGCTGCATTCGTTAGCGCACAAAACGACGAAGCCGCATTTCTGCGGCCTCGTCGTTTGCTGGGTCAGCGGTCCCGGCGCGGCGGGCGTCCATCCCGACCACGCGGCGGACCGCCTTCGAAACGACCCGGACCGCGCGGCGGGCCACTGGGTCGATCGCTGCGCGGCGGCGAGGCACCGTCGTCTCGGCGCAGCTTCAGCTGCTGTCCGGCGACGCGCACACGCTTGAGGTGCTCCATCGTCTCGTGAGGCATTCCGGCAGGCAGGTCGATAAGCGAAAAGTTGTCGCGGATGTCGATGCGGCCGATGTGGCGGCTTTCCAGATCCGCCTCGTTCGCGATGGCGCCAACGATGTTGCCCGGCTTCACGCCGTGCACGTGGCCCACTTCGATGCGGAACGTCTCCATGCCGACATGGGACGGCTGGCGCGGTGCGCGCTCGCGGCCCGCTGCGTTGTCGAAGCTGCGCTCGGCGTCGTTCGGCGCGCGCGGGCCGCGTTCGAAGCGCGGACCCTGCGATTCGAAGGCGCTGCCGGGCGCCGGCG
>NZ_VTRV01000070.1 GCF_008274655.1 Cognatilysobacter lacus
CGCGAGGCTGCGCAGGCGCCGGCACACCCGCAATCGCGCGCGCTCTTGGCCTGCACGGCCGCCGCCGATCCGCGCGGCCGCTCCGCTTCGCGTGCCTTGAACGGGCGCGTCCGCACCCTCACGTCGGTTGGACGCAGCGCCGCCGCGCTCCCGGAGCCCGAATGGATCCCAGCCGCAATCCCCATGTTTTCCATGCCACCACGATCCTGTCCGTGCGCCGCGATGGCCGCGTCGCCGTCGGGGGCGACGGGCAGGTCACGCTCGGCAACACCGTGATGAAATCGAACGCGCGAAAGGTGCGCCGGCTCGGCCGCGACGGCCAGGTTCTGGCCGGTTTCGCAGGCGCCGCCGCTGACGCGTTCACCCTGTTCGAGCTGTTCGAGGCCAAGCTGGAGAAGCACGGCCAGCTCACCCGCGCGGCGGTCGAGATGGCCAAGGACTGGCGCACCGAACGCCGCCTCGGAAAACTCGAGGCGCTGCTATGCGTGGCCGATCGCGAGACCTCGTTGATCGTCTCCGGCACCGGCGACGTGATCGAGCCCGAGGACGGCATCGTGGCGATCGGCTCCGGCGGTGCGTACGCGCTCTCGGCGGCGCGCGCGCTCGTGGCGCACACGCAGCTGGATGCGCGCGGCATCGTCACGGAGGCGCTGGGCATCGCCGGCGACGTCTGCATCTACACCAATCGCAACCTGGTGGTCGAAGAACTGGCATGACCCGTCCGCGGTGATCCTCATGACCGCCGCCGCGCCGCCCGTCCACCGCGTCGAACCCCGAACAGGAAGACCATGTCGCTCAAGCCCGACACCACCAGCGCCACCATGACTCCGCGCGAAATCGTGCAGGAGCTCGATCGACACATCGTCGGCCAGCACGATGCCAAGCGCGCCGTCGCCATCGCGCTGCGCAATCGCTGGCGTCGCATGCAGCTCGAACCGGAACTGCGCAACGAGGTGATGCCCAAGAACATCCTGATGATCGGGCCCACCGGCGTCGGCAAGACCGAGATCGCGCGCCGCCTCGCCACCCTCGCGAACGCACCGTTCGTGAAGGTCGAGGCTACGCGCTTCACCGAGGTCGGTTATGTGGGCAAGGACGTCGAGCAGATCGTGCGCGACCTCGCCGATACCGCGGTCAAGATGTATCGCGAGCAGGCCAAGAAGAAGGTGCGCGCGCAGGCCGAGGAGCGCGCCGAGGAACGCATCCTCGACGTCCTGTTGCCGCGCCGGGAAAAGGGGCCGGTATTCGGCTTCGAGGACACCCAGCAGCACGCCGACGACGCCGACGAGGAGCGCAAGTACGACGCCACGCGCGGGAAGCTGCGCAAGCAGCTGCGAAGCGGCGCGATCGACGAGCGCGAGGTCGAGATCGAGAGCGCGGTGAACGTCGGCGTCGACATCATGGCGCCGCCCGGAATGGAAGAGATGGGCCAGCAGCTCAAGCAGATGTTTTCGCAGGTGGCGGGCGCGAAGACCCATCGACGCACGATGAGCATCGCCACCGCGCGTGCACTGCTGATCGAAGAGGAAGCCGGGCGCCTGGTCAACGAGGAAGACGTGCGCGAAGCCGCGATCGAAGCGTGCGAGCAGCACGGCATCGTGTTCATCGACGAGATCGACAAGATCGCCAAGCGCGGCGAGAGCGGCGCGACGGGTGGCGACGTCTCGCGCGAAGGCGTGCAGCGTGACCTGCTGCCGCTGGTGGAAGGATCGACGGTGAGCACGAAGTACGGCTCGGTGAAGACCGATCACATCCTGTTCATCGCGTCCGGCGCGTTCCACCTCGCCAAGCCGAGCGACCTCATTCCCGAGTTGCAGGGTCGGTTCCCGATCCGTGTCGAACTGTCGTCGCTGAGCAAGGCCGACTTCGTCAAGATCCTGACCGAGCCGCGCGCATCGCTGACGCACCAATACGTGGAACTCATGCGCACCGAGGGCATCGGCCTCACCTTTTCGACGGATGCGGTCGACCGGATCGCGGAGCTCGCGGCGCAGGTCAACGAGCGCCAGGAAAACATCGGCGCGCGGCGGCTGCACACCGTGCTCGAGCGCCTGCTCGATGCGCTGAGCTACGAAGCGCCGGACCGCGGCGGCGACACCGTGACCATCGATCGCGCGTATGTGGACGCGCAGCTGGCCGAACTGGTCAAGGACCCCGACCTGTCGCGCTACATCCTCTAGCCGTCAGCGCCGCGCGCTCGGATCCAGCCGCAGCACGCGGCTCACCAGTGGAAGCGCGAACCACAGCCCGGCGAAGGTGGCGAGCATCACGCCTGCCACCCATCCGGCGACGCGCGTGCCGGTGATGATGCGGCCGACCAGGTAGGTGTCCATCGCCAGCGAGAGCATCAGCAGCGGCATGCCCGCCAGCAGCATGCGCGTGCTGACGCGCAGGAAGTGGCTGGTGACGCGATCGGCCGAGGTCAGCCGGTGATAGGCCGCGGGCGCCATGATCAGCGCGATCGCGCCGCCGACCAGGGCCAGCGCGCCGAAGTGCAGCAGCTTTTCCGAATGCGTGAGCGCATTGTCGAAGCGATCGGTGAACGCGACCGCCAGCTGGAAGCCGAAAAGCGTCTGCACGCCTGGGATCACGACGCGACATTCCTCCAGCAGGTAGTCCGCCGATTTCGCGAGTGACAGGGTTTCGACGTCGTCGGGGTGCAGGTCGGTGTTCATGTAATCACCTCGCCGCGGAGGATGCGCATGCCGGCGTGGCCGGCACGTCACGGCGGTGCATGATGGCGCGTCTCCGCGCACGGCACCGGCCATGGCCTACCTCTGGATCAAGTGGATCCACATCCTCTCGTCGACGTTGCTGTTCGGCACCGGGCTCGGCATCGCGTTCTTCATGTGGATGGCGCACCTGACCGGCGACGCACGCCACATCGCGAAGACCGCGCGCGTGGTGGTGATCGCCGACACCGTGTTCACCGCACCGGCGGTGCTGGTGCAGTTCCTGACGGGTGCGTGGATGGTGCACCGCCTCGGCGCCCCGTATTCGACGTTCTGGATCGGCTCGGCGCTGGTGCTGTTCTTCGTCGTGGGCGCCTGCTGGTTGCCGGTGGTGTGGCTGCAGGCGCGGGCACGCGACCTGGCGCGGATCGCGGCCGATACCGATTCGCCGCTGCCCGCGGCGTACATGCGCACGATGCGCTGGTGGTTCGTGCTGGGCTGGCCCGCGTTCCTCGGGGTGCTCGGCGTGTTCGCGCTGATGGTCTTCAAGCCTGCAGGGCCGGGCTGAGCCGGCCGGCGCCGAACTGTCGGGGGCCGAGAGGATTCAATGTCGGGCCTGTCCACTCGATGCGGCCCGGAGTTCCATGGTGGAGCGCATGCGGCCATGGCGCCGACGCGATCCCCTCGCGTCGCCCGAGGTGGTCGCTGCGTTGGTCGTCGTCACGGTCGAAGGGGCCGCAGCGGCGAGCGCGATCGCCGGTGCCCGGCCAATCCGGCTACGCGGACTCGGGGAGCCGTTTCGACCCCGGCACCTGACGCTCGTCGCGGGGGTGCAATAATCGCGGGCATGAGCGAAGACCCGCGGCCCGGCACCACGCATTTCGGATATCGCGACGTTCCCGTCGGCGACAAGCAGAAGCTCGTCGGCGAAGTGTTCTCGTCAGTCGCGACCAAGTACGACGTGATGAACGACCTGATGTCGCTGGGCATCCATCGCGTGTGGAAGCGCTACTTCGTTGCCACCGCGCAGGCCAAGCGCGGCGACCGCGTGCTCGACCTCGCCGGCGGCACGGGCGACATCGCCGCACTCCTGGCCGACCGCGTCGGAGACACGGGCGAGGTGGTGGTCGGCGACATCAACGGCGACATGCTCCGCGTCGGACGCGACCGCATGACCGACCGCGGTCGCGTGGGCGGGCTTTCGTGGGTGCAGTGCAATGCCCAGGAGCTGCCGTTTCCCGACGGCTATTTCGACCTGGTGACCATCGCCTTCGGCCTGCGCAACGTCACCGACAAGGATGCCGCCCTGCGCGAGATGCTGCGGGTGTTGCGGCCGGGCGGACAGGCGCGCGTGCTGGAGTTCTCGCAGGTCACCGCCGGCTGGTTCCGCCCGCTGTACGACTTCCACTCGTTCAACGTGCTGCCGCGGCTCGGATCGATGATCGCCGGCGACGAAGCCAGCTACCGTTACCTCGCCGAGAGCATCCGCAAGCACCCGCCGCAACGCGAGCTGCAGGCGATGATGGATGCCGCGGGCTTCGCACGCACCTCGTATCGCAACCTGTCCGCCGGCATCGTCGCCATCCACACCGGCTACAAGGCCTGATGTGCGACGGCTGAAACGCGCCGACGGCGAGGGCCGTCCGCGCGTGCATCGGCCGCGGATGAGCGCGCAACGGCGAGCGCGTTCGCCGCTGCGGTGATCGAACGCGCAGCCCGCCTCCGCGAGTCAACGCGGCATCAGGGCTGCCAGCCGTAGCTGAGCTTGAAGAACACGCCGCGGCTGCTGGCGAACAGGTCGCGGTGTTCGTCGTCGAGGAATCCGCCGAGCGTGCCGCCGGCGTACACCGCCGTGCGCGGATTCACCTTGTACGAGTACACCAGCTGCGCGCCGATATCGCGCGCGTGGCGGTTGACCGGGTGCGTGTACAACGCTGGGTCCTTGTCGACGTTGCTGGCCTGCACCGTCATGCGCAGGCGCTGGCGCGGATCCATCTGCCACGCGAGCCGCGTATCCAGCACCGTGGCTTCGAACGCGGTGCCGCCGTCGCGGCGCAAGCTCTGCTGGAACAGGTCGACGTTGACGCTCAGGCCGCGGCCCAGCGCGACGCTGCCGTTGACGTCGAAGAACCGGCCGTGGCCACGGCGCGACGCGGCGATGTCGATCTGCGGGCCGGTGCGGAAATTGCCGCCCAGTTGCACGCCCGAGCGCGGTATCGCGCTGGCGAACAGGTTGATGTACGACTCCTCGAACAGCCGGCCGTCCCAGAACCGCGAGCGGGTCAGTCCCTGCACGCCGAAGTTGCTCTGCAGCGGCCCGTTCAAGGACAGCCGCGCCTCCAGCTCACGCTCCAGAAGCTGGCCGTCGAAGCGGTGGGTGATGTCGAAGTCCGAATACAGTTGCACGCGGTTGATCTTCGAGCCCTTGTCGAAGAACCAGTTGTAGCCGCCGCCGACCAGCGACTTGTCGTAACCGACCTGGCCGATGAAGCCGAGGTCGGCGCGGAAACCGGGATCTACCTTCTCGTGCCAGCTCGACGCGAACCAGTTGCGGGTTTCGTAGTCGTACTGCGCGCGCCATGCGGCGCCCGAGGGCGCGTTGTCGGCAAAGCCGAGCGAGGTCGGGTATTGCGAATCGCTGCGAAGCAGCTGCGCGACGACGGTGTGGCCGCCGTGCTGCCAGCGCCCGTCGACGCCGGCGACGTCGTTGCGGTAGTCGTCGCCGTGGCGTGCGGTCGTCACCAGGCCGATGCTGGTGCTGGCGTTGAGGTCGTGGCGATACCGTGCGACCAGCACGTCGGCCGGCTGCTCCAGCACGTCGAAGCCGGAACCGAGCACGCCCGGCACCAGCAACTGCGTGGTGGCGTCGCGTGCGACGAACGCGCCGTAGGCGCCGCTGCCGGTGCGGCCGGTGATGCGCAGGCCGTAGTCCGGGTTTGCGATCTGGCGGGTGTAGAGCACCTGGAAGGGCGTGTTGAAGTAATCGGCGCCTTCCATGAAGAACGGACGCTTCTCGGGGAAATACAGCGCGAAATTGCTGGTGAGGTCGAGCTGCGCCTGGTCGGTCTCCACCTGCGAGAAGTCGGGATTGATCGTCGCGTTGAGCGTGAGGTTGGGCGACGGCGCCCACGACACGTCGACACCCGGTTCGACCTGCACGCCTTCGCCATGCCAGTCGCCGTCGCGGCGGTCGCGCGACTCGGCGTCGGTCACCGTCAGCGTAGGCACCACCTCCAGGTTGCGGCCCTGCTGCACGCCTTCCATGCCTTCGATCTTCGCCGCATGGCAGAGCAGGCAGTTGCCGCCGCGCGGGATCACCACGTTGGCGAGCTGGTGGCGCACGTTGCGCGGGTAGCTGCGCAGGCCGATCACGCCCCACTGCTTGGCGCCCTGGGTGTTGCGGAACCGCAGCGTCGAAAACGGGATGCGCATCTCGACGTCGTAGCCGTCGGCGGTGATGCGGCCGGCGCTCGTCCACAGGCCATCCCACGAGTCGTCCTCGTTGCTGGTGGCTTCCTCGCGGATGAGGTCCATCTGCACGCCGAGCGGGTTGACGAAGAACTCGTAGTTGCGGCGGTGGTCGTCGAACGTGTCCAGCATCACGCCGACGAAGTCGTCGCGGTAGGGGCCGTCGCGGTCCGTAAGGTGCGCGCGGATCTTCGACGGCTCCGGGTCCAGCGCGTGGAACGACAGGTAGAGCGCGTCGCGCGTGCTGGCCATGCGCATCGTCGTGTGCACCGGCGAGGGCGTGTTGTCGCCGGGCGAGATCTCGTAGCCGAGTTCCACCGGCACGGCCTGCGACCACGCCGCGTCGTCGAGCACGCCATCGATCACGATGTCGCCATCGAGATGCGGGATGCGGGTGGCGTCGGCCGCGGTGGCGGGCAGGACGAACGCGAGCGTGGCGAGCGCGAGGGCGGTACGGAGCAGGGTCATCGTGGGGTCTTTTGTCGAAAGCACTGGGCGAAAGATGCGTCGCGGCGCGTGCGGGTTTAGCGGGCCACGCCATGCCTGATGGCACATGTGGCTGCGGCGAGGCATCGAACAACGGCGGCGAGGATGAATCACGCGCCGCCGCCGCAGCCCGTGCCGGAAGTCCGGCTGTCGGCCGTCACGGTGTAGCGAAGTACACTCCCCGGGTCTTCCGATGGGCATCGACCATGCGAACGATTCCGCTGATCACCGTTTCCCTGCTCGCACTCGCCGTGCTGGCTGCCGCAGGCTGCAACCGCCAGCCCACGCCGACCACCGGTGGCGAGGCGAAAGCGCCTCCCGCCGCGGCGACCGAGGCACCGCGCCTGGACGAGCATTCCTACGCCGAGCCTGACAAGGTCAAGACGAAGGACATCGCACTCGAGCTCAATGTCGATTTCGACAAGAAGGAGCTGTCCGGCAGCGCGACCTACACGCTCGACTGGCTCGACCCGAAGTGGGGCAAGCTGGTGCTGGACACGCGCGACATCAGCATCGACAAGGTCGTCGGCGAACGCGCCGACGGCAACTGGCGCGACCTGACCTACGTGCTGGCGCCGACGCCGGACAAGATCCTCGGCACCAAGCTCACGATCGCGGCGCCGGAGCGCAACAAGCGCATCCGCATCACGTACCACACCTCGCCCAACGCGTCGGGCCTGCAGTGGCTCACGCCGGAAATGACCGAGGGCAAGAAGACGCCCTTCATGTTCAGCCAGTCCCAGCAGATCCACGCGCGTTCGTGGGTGCCGCTGCAGGACACGACGATGGTGCGCTTCACCTACACCGCGCACGTGACCTCGCCGAAGGACGTGATGGTGCTGATGAGCGCCGACAACGATCCCAAGGCCGTCCGCGACGGCGACTACAGTTTCACCATGCCGCAGGCGATTCCGTCGTACCTGCTGGCCATCGCCGCCGGGGATCTGGTGTTCAAGCCGACCGGCCCGCGTTCGGGCGTCTGGGCCGAGCCCGCGATGGCGCCGAAGGCCGCGAACGAGTTCTCCGACACCGAGAAGATGATGGAGACGGCCGAGAAGCTCTACGGCCCGTATCGCTGGGGGCGCTACGACATCCTCGTGCTGCCGCCGTCGTTCCCGTACGGCGGCATGGAGAATCCGCGCCTGACCTTCGCCACGCCGACCGCCATCACCGGCGACAAGTCGCTGGTCTCGCTGATCGCGCACGAGCTGTCGCATAGCTGGTCGGGCAACCTCGTCACCTTCGCGCGTGCGCGCGATGCATGGCTCAACGAGGGCTTCACCACGTACGTCGAGATGCGCATCGTCGAGGACCTGTACGGCAAGGAACGCGCCGACATGGAGAAGATCGTCGCGCGCAACGAGCTCAAGAAGGAGTTCACCGACGCCAACCGCGACCTCCAGCCGCTGGCCGTCAAGGAAGGCGTGCTGAAGGATCCCGACGACAACCTCACCGGCACGGTCTACACCAAGGGTGCGTGGTTCGCCGAGTTCCTCGAGAACCGTTTCGGCCGCGAGGCCTTCGATGCGTTCCTGCGCGGCTACTTCGACCACTTCGCGTTCCAGTCGATCACTACCGAACAGTTCGCCGACTACGCGAAGGCCAACCTGCTCGACAAGTACCCGGGCAAGGTGACGCAGGCCGAGTTCGACGCGTGGCTGCACGAGCCCGGCATCCCGGCCACCGCGCCGCAGGTGACGAGTGCCCGCTTCGATGCCGTCGACGCGGTGCGCAAGGCCTACCTCGATGCCGGCACGCTGCCGACCGCCGCGACCACCTCGAAGTGGACGACGTACGAATACGTGCACTTCATCGAGGGCCTGCCGGAGGTGATGAAGCCGGAACAACTCGCGCAGATCGACGGCGTCTTCCACTTCACCGGCACGCCGAACGGCGAGATCGCGCAGCGCTGGTATCCGCTCGCGGTGCGCAGCGGCTACACGCAGGCGAATCCGGCGATCGCCGAGTTCCTCACCCGCATCGGCCGTCGCAAGCTGATCATGCCGACCTACAGCGCGCTGGTTAAGACGCCGCAGGGGCTGCAGATGGCGGAGCAGGTGTTCGCGAAGGCCAAGCCGGGCTACCACCCGATCACGTCGGGCTCGGTTGCACAGGTGATCGCCGACGCGAAGTCGGGCAAGACCCAATGAGTTGCGGGTCGCCCTGAAGAAAACCGAGGCCGCCGGGTGCAGATCCGGCGGCCTTGTCGTATCGGCGTTCAGGCGCTCCGTCGTAGCGTGCGCCTGCCGATGCTGGGTCGGCGTCTGGAGCCATTCGATGCGTGCACTGCTCGTTGCCACCCTGCTCGTCGCGTCGGCCACGGCCATGGCGTCGCCGCCGCCCGCGACGCAGCGCGAGATCGCCGGCCTGTTCTCGACACTCGAACGATCGGGTTGCCGGTTCGCGCGCAATGGCTCGTGGTACGACGCAGGCAAGGCGCGCGCGCACCTGCAGGACAAGTACAACTACCTGCTGCGACGTGACGCGATCACGCGCACCGAGGACTTCATAGAACTCGCGGCCACGCGCAGTTCGATGAGCGGGCGGGCGTACCTCGTGCAATGCCCGGGCGCGTCGGCGATCGAGAGCGGCCCGTGGTTCCGCAACGCGCTGGTCAAGTTACGCAGCGCGCACTAGGCGCCGCTCGCGCCGCGGCTGTTATGGTCGGCCCTTGCCGTTGAGGGAGACCGACCGATGCGCATGTCCCGAGCCATCCCGCCGCTGCTGATGGTCACACTCGCCGCCTGCGGGCCCCCGGTGGACCCGAACGCGGAGGCGAAGCTGAAGGCGCAACAGGACGCCGCCGCCGCCGAGCAGATGGCGCACGACCTGGACGTGCAGCTCGGCAACCAGAACTGGACGCTCGCCCGCGCGCAGTGCGACGTCATCGCGTATCGCTATCCGAAGAGCGCCGTGGTGCAACGCTTCGCGACGCGTTGCGCGGAGGCGAAGGCCAAGGCGGAGGAGCAGGGCGAGTCCGCGCGCCTGGCGGGCCTGTGGTCGTACCAGACCAGCCCGGTGGGCGAGGGCAAGCAGCTCAATGCGTCGATCTATGCGAAGGACGACATCGACACCGGCGCCGGCCGCAGCCATGTACGGCTGATCTTCCGCGACCATCCTTCCTGGGGCCGCAGCAGTTATCTCGTACTCGATAACGGCGACTTCAACTGCTACGACGGTTGTACGTTGAAGGTGAAGGTGGACGGCAAGCCGCGCAGCATGGCCGGCAGTCGCCCGAAGACGGACGAAGCGATCGCGATGTTCGTCGAAGACGAGCGCGCCTTGTGGCGGACCGTCACGCACTCCAAGACGATCGAGATCACCCTGCCGCTGAAGGGCGCGCCGCCGCAGACCGCCGTGTTCGAGGTCGGCGGGCTCGATGCATCGCAGATGCCGGGCTGGTGATCGGCGTCGTCGGCGCGACATCGACGCACGAGTGACCGGCACTGACGTCCGCAACGCGAAAGGCCCGCGAGCGCGGGCCTTTCGGCTACCGCATTGCTGGAGCGATCAGCGTGCCTTCGGCACGTAGCCGGTCTGCACCTTGCGGACGGCGACGCCGTTGAACTCGAAGCGGCTGCTCTCCTTGCGCTGCCCGTCCTCCGCCACGTTGCAGCTCACGGTTTCCTTGCCGGTAGCGCCATAGTTGCGGCGGAGGTGCTCGGCGAAATCGCGTTCCTGCGGCGAGTTCCAGATCTCGCCGAACTGCGTGTCGTCCTTGTCGCCCAATTCGTACTGGAAGACATCGGAGTAGTACGCCACGCCGTTGACGCTGGCGGCGCATTCGACGGTGACTTCGCGGGCACTCGCGGCCGGAGCGAACGCCAGCAGCACGAGCGCGGCGAACGGACGACGACGCGTGACCGCCGGGCTCACAACGCGTGCCCGAACTGATCGTGGAACTCGGCGGCGAACTCGTCGTAGGTGAAGCGCTGGTTCTGCGTGCCCGGGTGGCCGACCTTCAGCGCGCCCATCAGCGAGCCCATGCGGCCGCAGGTGGGCAGGTCGTAGCCGCGCATCAGGCCCAGGATCAGTCCCGCGCGGAAGGCGTCCCCGCAACCGGTCGGGTCGACGATGTCGCGCTCGCGCGCCGGCGGCACCTCGTGGCACTGGCCGTCGACGTGGATCTGCGAGCCGCGCGGGCCGCGCGTGGTGATGTACGCGCGCACCTTCGAGGCGATGGTCTTCTCATCCCAGCCGGTGCGTTCCTGCAGCAGGTTCGATTCGTAGTCGTTGACGACGACGTAATCGGCCAGCTCGATGAAATTGCGGAACTCGTCGCCGTTGAACAGCGGCATGGCCTGGCCGGGATCGAAGATGAAGGGGATCCCGCAGTCGTGGAATTCCTGCGCGTTCTGGATCATGCCGTCGCGGCCGTCCGGCGCCACGATGCCGAAGGTGACGCCTTCGACGTCGCGCACGTGGTTGTCGTGCGAGCGGCTCATCGCCCCGGGGTGGAAGGCGGTGATCTGGTTGTTGTCGAGGTCGGTGGTGATGAACGCCTGCGGCGTGAACATGTCCTCGATCGCACGCACCTGGTCGAGCCGGATCCCGCACTTCTCGAAGTGCGCCTGGTACGGCGCGAAGTCCTGTCCGACGGTCGCCATCGGGATCGGGTCGCCGCCGATCAGCTTGAGGTTGTAGGCGATGTTGCCGGCGCAGCCGCCGTACTCGCGGCGCATGCGCGGCACCAGGAACGAGACGTTCAGGATGTGCACCTTGTCCGGCAGGATGTGATTCTTGAACTGGTCCGGGAACACCATGATGGTGTCGTAGGCCAGCGAGCCGCAGATCAAGGCAGACATCAGGACTTCCCCAGGGGTCACCACGCCGGACGCAGCGCGGCGCGTAGCGTAGCGGCTGGGTCCGGCGCCGGCCAGCAAAGACTTCAAAGCACCCGATGCTGAACCGCTGACCGGCCGGTGTGTGACCCGGCGCGGCAGAAACCGCCGTGAAGAGCCGGTGATTCCTTGCCCCGGCGGGACCCCGTTGCTAGGCTGCAGACCCTCGCGCCTGCAAACGGCGCCCGCGCCCCCGCGCCTCCCTTTACGGGTGATTTCCCCCGATGTTGAAGAAATTCCGCGGTATTTTTTCCAATGACCTGTCCATCGACCTGGGCACGGCCAATACCCTCATCTATGTGCGCGGCCAGGGCATCGTCCTGAACGAGCCGTCGGTCGTGGCAGTGCGCCAGGACCGCATGGTCGGCGGCAGCCGCTCGGTGGCCGCCGTCGGCGCCGAAGCCAAGCAGATGCTCGGCCGTACGCCGGGCCACATCACCACCATCCGCCCGATGAAGGACGGCGTCATCGCCGACTTCACCTACACGGAGGAGATGCTCAAGCACTTCATCCGCAAGGTGCACAAGTCGCGCTTCCTGCGCCCGAGCCCGCGCGTGCTGGTCTGCGTGCCCTGCGGCTCGACCCAGGTCGAGCGCCGCGCGATCAAGGAGTCGGCCGAAGAGGCGGGCGCCCGCGAGGTCTACCTGATCGAGGAGCCGATGGCGGCCGCGATCGGCGCCGGCATGCCGGTGACCGAGGCGCGCGGCTCGATGGTCGTCGACATCGGCGGCGGCACCACGGAAGTCGCGGTGATCGCGCTCAACGGCGTCGTGTACTCGCAGTCGGTACGCATCGGCGGCGACCGCTTCGACGAGGCGATCATCAATTACGTGCGTCGCCACTACGGCACGCTGATCGGCGAGGCCACGGCCGAGCGCATCAAGCTCACCATCGGCTGCGCGTATCCGCAGCCCGAAGCGCGCACGATGGAGGTCTCCGGACGCAACCTCGCCGAGGGCGTGCCGAAGATGATCACCATCAGCTCCAACGAGGTACTCGACGCGCTGCGCGAGCCGCTCGGCGGCATCGTTGCGGCGATCCGGCTCGCGCTGGAACAGACGCCGCCTGAACTGTGCGCCGACGTGGCCGAGCGCGGCATCGTGCTCACCGGCGGCGGCGCGCTGCTGCGCGACGTCGATCGCCTCATCAGCGAGGAAACCGGCCTGCACGTGCAGGTGGCGGATGATCCGCTGACCTGCGTGGCGCGTGGTGGCGGGCGCGCGCTCGAGCTGGTCGACATGCACGGCAACGAGTTCTTCGCGCCCGACTGAGGACGCGAACAGGACGCCGCGATCGCGATCGACGCGCGCGTCCTGCCAAGGCGGGCCTGAATCGTCCGCGGATCGCGTCCGCCACTTCCGACATTGGCCTTACGCCCGCACGTGCCCCCTTCGACCGCCCCCGCCCGACTTGGCGACGCCGCAGGCACGCTGCGCCTGCTCGCCTATCTGGCAGCGGCGCTGGCGCTGGCGGTGCTCGACCATCGTGGCGGCTGGATGCACACGCTGCGCCAGCAGGTCGGCGTGGTCGTCGAGCCGGTGCGGGCGCTGGCGGGCCTTCCGGGGCATCTCGTCGACAGCACCACCGACAACGTCGCCACGGTTGCGCAACTCGCGCACCGCAACCAGGAACTGCGTCGCGAGCTGCTGGTTTCGCAGGCACGCATCGCGCGGCTCAGCACCGTGATTTCCGACAACTCGCGACTGCGTGCATTGCTCGATGCCGCGCAGCGGGGCGGTCTGGACGTGCAGCTCGCACCGATCCTCGATGTCGACCTGGATCCCACGCACCAGCGCCTGCTGCTCGACGCGGGCAGCGGCGATGGCGTGCGCGAAGGCCAGAGCGTGATCGACGCGCGCGGCCTGCTGGGCCAGGTCACGAAGGTCGGGCCGCTGCACTCTGACGTGCTTCTGATCACCGATCCCGACCACGCCGTGCCGGTCGCCGTGGCGCGCAATGGCGTGCGGCTGGTCGCCTATGGCACCGGGCGCAACGACCTGCTTTCGCTCGCGAGCATTCCGCTGTCGAGCGACATCAAGGTCGGCGACGTGATCGTGACCTCGGGGCTGGGCGGGCGCTTTCCACCCGGATTTCCCGTCGGTCGCATCGTTGCGCTGCGACCCGACGAGAGCCGTGCATTCCTCGAGGGCGACGTGCGTCCGGCCGCGCAACTCGACCGCGGCCGCGAAGTGCTGTTGCTGCGCTCCAACCGCGTGACGCTGCCAATGCCCCCGCCGCCGCCGCAGACGCTGGCGGGCACGCCGGGCGAAGCCGGCACCCTCCGCGGCGTGCTGCCGAATGCGACCGCGGAGGGCGCCTCGGCGACGACTCCCGCCAGATC
>NZ_VTRV01000071.1 GCF_008274655.1 Cognatilysobacter lacus
GCAGGCCGCGCACGTCGACCTCGCCTGCGGGCGCGGAAACGTGCGGCAGCACGCGCGCTGCGCCGATCGGCAGCCAGCCCATGTCGACCAGCATCGGCATGCCGCCGACTGGCTGGAACACGGCGTAGTCGCGCACGCCGACGCGGCCTTCGCGCTGCTGGTTGTCGAGAAACAGCGGAGGCGTGGCGAGGAACCTGCCGCGCCCCGCGGCCCAGTCGTAATCGAGCGCACGCGCACTGTTTGCGGCGATCACGAGCGGCTGCGGCCGGCGCTCGTGCAGCACGCGACCGACATCGGCGAGCAGGTGCTCCTTCTCGACCGCGCGGTGCAATTGCCAGACGCCGAGGCGGGCGAAACCGGTTGCGAGCACCAGCGCACATGCCCATCCAACGATGAGCCGACCGCGCGCGCTCACGACAGCGCCCGTATCGGACGCGATAATGCGCGGCGGCACGTCGCCGCCCGAAATACCCAGGAGACACGCGTGAACCATTCGCTGAAGACGCTGTTCGTCATTGCCGTCCTGATCGCGATCGTCTGGAACCTCGGCGCGGGCCTGTACTACATGCTCGTCGACAAGGGCGGCAGCCGGCGCACGGTGAACGCTCTCACGCGCCGCATCGTGCTCTCGGTCGGCCTGATCCTGGCCATCATCTTCGCGGCATGGATGGGCTGGATCGATTTCCACAGCGTCGGTTCGAACCCGCCGCGCTGAGCCGGCGTTGAAGACGCCGACGGGCCGGCAGATACCGGCCCGGGGGAGGCGTCCTCGAACGTGGTGTCAGAGCACGTAGACGAACAGGAACAGGCCCAGCCAGACCACGTCGACGAAATGCCAGTACCAGGCGACCGCTTCGAACGCGAAGTGGTGGTCGCGGTCGAAATGGCCCTTCGCGCAGCGCAGCCAGATGATCGCCAGCATGATGGTGCCGAGCGTGACGTGCAGGCCGTGGAATCCGGTCAGCATGAAGAAGGTCGAGCCGTAGATGCCCGAGCCGAGCGTGAGGTTCAGCTGCTTGTAGGCCTCGCCGTATTCCGTGGCCTGCAGGAACAGGAAGGTGCAGCCGAGCAGCACCGTCAGGCCCAGCCAGAACAGCAACGACCTGCGGTGGCCACCCTTGAGCGCGTGGTGCGCGGCGGTGACCGTGCTGCCCGAGGTCAGCAGGATCAGCGTGTTGACCAGCGGCAGGCCCCACGCGGGAATCGTGCGGAACGGGCCGCCGACGCCGGCCGGGCCGTTGTTCGGCCAGCCCGCACTGAAGCTCTCCCACAGGATCGCGTGCGTCGCGGCGCCGTCGCCTTCGCCGCTGATCCACGGCAACGCGAAGGTGCGCGTGTAGAACAGCGCGCCGAAGAACGCGGCGAAGAACATCACTTCGGAAAAGATGAACCAGACCATGCCCATGCGGAACGAAACGTCCACCTGGTGGTTGTAACTGCCCGCGATCGACTCGCGGATCACGTCGCCGAACCACATGAAGAGCACCGACAGCACCAGCGCGAGGCCGACGAAGAACACCGGCCGGCCCCAGGCCAGCTCGTTGAGCCAGCTCGCGAAACCGATCATCGTGATGAACAGCGCGATCGAGCCGAGGAACGGCCAGCGGCTGCTGTGAGGCACGAAGTAGACGTTGCTGTCGGTCGGGTGGGCGAGGGCCATGTCGGCGTTCCGTAGTTCGTAATTCGAGGGTGCCGCGGTCACGGTGCCGCGCCGCGGCCGGCGGGCGTGGGGCCCAGGCGCGCGGTCAGCGTATCGTTGCGGAAGAAGGTATAGGACAGGGTGATCGTCGAGATGTCCGCGGGCAACTCGGGGTCGACGATGAAGCGCACCGGCATCTCTCGGGACTCACCCGCCGCCAGCGTCTGCGCGGTGAAGCAGAAGCATTCGGTCTTGATGAAATAGCGCGACGCGCGCGAGGGCGCGATCGACGGCGCCGCGCTGCCGACGATCGCACGCGTCGAGGTGTTGCGCGCGAAGTATGTGGTTTCGTACGGCTTCCCGGGCTGCACGCGCAGCGTCATCTGGTCGGGATGGAACTGCCAGTCGAGCTTGGAATTGACGTTGCCGTCGAATTGCACGGTCACCCAGCGGCTGCCGACCGCGCCGGCGCCGCCCACCGACTGCTGCGGCCCCTTGGCCAGGCGGATGCCGAACACCTTCTCGCAGGCGACGCGGTACAGCGGCACCAGGCTGAAGGTGAAACCGAACGCCAGCAGCGAGATGGCGACCAGCTTGCCCCACCCCGAACTGCGCGCCGGGGTGTTCATCGCGTCATCGCCGTGAACACGATGAAGCCTGCGAACACCGCCGCCGCGACCAGCCCGAGCACGAGCGCGGTCCGGCGTGCCCGCGCAGTGCGGGCGTCGGTCGGGCGCGGAGTGCCGGTGCCGGTCATGCTCGACATCGATCAGTGCGTGATGTCGCCGTGCGCGAGGTCACCGTCGCGGATGATGGGCGGCACGGTGAACGTGTGGTGCGGCGCCGGGCTCGGAACCGTCCACTCGAGGCCACGGGCACCTTCCCACACGCGCGCCGTCGCCGGCTCGCCGTACTTCTTCGAGTGCCACAGCACGAACAGCATGATGAACGGCGTGGCGAACATGCCGAACGCGCCGATCGAGCTGACCAGGTTCCAGTCCGCGAACACGACGTTGTAGTCGGGGATGCGGCGCGGCATACCGGCGAGGCCAAGGAAGTGCTGCGGGAAGAACAGCAGGTTGACGAACAGCATCGACCACCAGAAGTGGAAGCCCGCGAGCTTCTGGCTGTACATGCGCCCGGTCCACTTCGGCCACCAGTAGTAGACGGCGGCGATGATCGAGAACAGGGCGCCCGTTACCAGCACGTAGTGGAAGTGCGCCACGACGAAATACGTGTCGTGGTACTGGAAGTCCGCCGGCACGATCGCGAGCATCAGGCCCGAGAAGCCGCCAATGGTGAAGAGGATGACGAACGAGATCGCCCACTTCATCGGCGCTTCGAAGGTGAGCGAGGCGCGCCACATCGTGGTCACCCAGTTGAACACCTTCACGCCGGTCGGGATCGAGATCAGCATCGTCGCGAACATGAAGTAGATCTCGCCACCGAGCGGCATGCCGACGGTGAACATGTGGTGCGCCCACACGATGAACGAGAGGAACGCGATCGCGGCGGTCGCGTACACCATGGCCTGGTAGCCGAACAGCGGCTTGCGGCTGAAGGTCGGGATGATCTCCGACACGATCCCGAAGGCCGGCAGGATCATGATGTAGACCTCGGGGTGCCCGAAGAACCAGAAGATGTGCTGGAACATCACCGGGTCGCCGCCACCGGCCACGTTGAAGAAGCTGGTGTGGAAGTACTTGTCGGTGAGCAGCATCGTGACCGCGCCCGCCAGCACCGGCATGACGGCGATCAGCAGGAACGCGGTGATCAGCCACGTCCACGCGAAGATCGGCATCTTCAGCAGGTCGACGCCCGGGGCGCGCATGTTGAGGATGGTCGCGATGATGTTGATCGCGCCCATGATCGAGCTGATGCCCATCAGGTGGATCGCGAAGATCACGAACGCGACGTTGTAGCCGCCCTGCAGCGACAGCGGCGGATACATCGTCCAGCCACCGGCCGGCGCGCCGCCCGGCAGCGCGTACGTCATGAGCAGCAGCGTGAACGCGAACGGCAGGATCCAGAACGACCAGTTGTTCATGCGCGGCAACGCCATGTCCGGCGCGCCGATCTGCAGCGGGATCATCCAGTTGCCGAGCCCGACGAACGCCGGCATGACGCCGCCGAAGATCATCACCAGCGCATGCATGGTGGTGAACGAGTTGAACAGCATGGGATCGAAGAACTGCAGGCCAGGCTTTGCCAGCTCGAGGCGGATCAGCACCGACAGGAACGCGCCCACGATGAACATCGTGAACGAGAACACCAGGTAGAGCGTGCCGATGTCCTTGTGGTTCGTCGAGAAGAACCAGCGCTCGATGAAGCCCTGCTGGTGGCCGTGCTCATCGCTGTGATGGTCGGCGGCGGGATGCGTGACAGCCATGGGACTACCTCTGCGTATTCGGAGCGATCAGCCGGCGACCGGGGCGGTCGGGGCGTCGGAATTCGGGACGGCGGCGGCCGTCGGCTGTGCGTCGGCTGCAGGCGCTGCCGGAGATACGGGCGCGGCAGGTGCAGCGGATGCAGGCGCGACAGCCGGCGTCGACTGGTGCGCGGCGAGCCACTGCTGGAATTCGGCCTTGGGCACTGCGCGCACGACGATCGGCATGAAGCCGTGGTCCTTGCCGCAGAGCTCGGCGCACTGGCCGCGGTAGATGCCGGGGCGGTCGACCTTCGCCCATGCCTCGTTGACCAGGCCCGGGATGGCGTCCTGCTTCCAGCCCAAAGACGGCACCCACCACGCGTGGATCACGTCGTCGGCGGTCACCACGAAGCGGATCTTGGTGTTCACCGGCACCACGAGCTCGTTGTCGACTTCGAGCAGGTAGTTCGGATTGGCTTCGATCGTCGGCACCTTGCCGCTCTGGCGCAGCGCATCGCTCTCGCGCTTGAGGCGGCTGGTCATCGAGACCCCCTGCCCCATGTAGTCGTACTTCCACATCCACTGGTAGCCCGTGACCTTGATGGTCATCTCCGACCGGCGGACGTCGTACATGTTGATCAGCTTGCTGGTGGCCGGGAACGCCATTGCCACGAGCAGCACGATCGGGATCACCGTCCACAGCGCCTCGAGCTTGGTGCTGTGGGTGAAGTCGACATCGGCCACGGCGCCGCGCGACTTGCGGAACTTGAACATCGCGTAGCCCATCGCGCCGAACACGAGCACGCCGATGCCGACGCAGATCCACAGCGCGAGCATGTGCGCGTCGTAGGCGTTGTTCGACAGCTGCGTGACACCGCGGTTCATGTTGAGCTGCCAGCGATGCGGACGCGAAGGCTCCGGCAGGGCGGCCTGCGCAAAGGCGAGGACCGGCAGGGCGAGGGCTGTCAGGCCCGCGGCCCACTGCTTGATACGACCGGCTTTCATCAGATGGAGCCCCAGATCAGCAAATGGCGTTGGATTCGGAGTGCCCGCCGGCTACCGCCCGGCGCCGCGCCGGGCGCGATCACGTTGGACGGGGGAGCCGCCGAGGGCCGTCGTGGCCCGCATAGCCGGACAAACCGGAGCATGGCGGAAACCGAGAAATGTTAGCCCCGCAGGAGGGGTCGGGCAAGCCGAATCGACGGTGTGACGGGCGTCGCTGCGCGAATACGGCCGCGCGACGACCGATCGCGGACGTGTTCAGCGGGCCCCGGCAAAGGCTGCGTGCCCGTGCGCGACGACAGGCCTAGACTACGCGCCTTCCGTCGCAGTCGTTGGGATCCGATGCCGACTCCGCCCTCCACCGTGCCCGGCAGCGTGCCGGCGCGCGCCCTCATCGCGCCCGAACTCCCGGCCCCGCCGTCGGGTCCGCGCGCCGCGGTCACCGCAGGCTGGGTGCGCGACGAGTCCGCCCAGGTGCGCGCGTTGCTGACGCAGGCCCGCCTGCCCGAGGCCGACGGCAAAGCCGTGCAGGCCACCGCCGCCGACCTGGTCACCCGCGTGCGCGGTCGCACGAAGGACCAGGGCGCGATCGAAGCCTTCATGCGCCAGTACGACCTCGGCAGCGAGGAGGGCGTGCTCCTGATGTGCGTGGCCGAGGCGCTGCTCCGCATCCCCGACGCCGGCACCGCCGACCGCCTGATCCGCGACAAGCTGGGCGAGGCCGACTGGAAGCGCCACGTCGGGCAGTCGCCGTCGGTGCTCGTCAACGCCTCGACGTGGGGCCTGATGCTGACCGGCCACCTCGTCGACCTCGCCGACGACACCAAGCGCGACGTGCACGGCGCCTTCAAGCGCCTGCTCGGCCGCGTCGGCGAGCCGGTGATCCGCTTGGCGGTACGCCAGGCGATGCGCATCATGGGCCACCAGTTCGTGATGGGCCGGACCATCGACGAAGCCCTCGCGCGCTCGCGCAAGGGTGACAACGCCAATTACCGCTACTCGTTCGACATGCTCGGCGAGGCCGCGCTGACCGCCGCCGACGCCGCCCGCTACCTCGACGCCTACCGCACGGCGATCCATGCGATCGGCACGCATTCGGCCGCACAGGGCACGGTGGATCCGTCGAACGCGATCGCGGTATTCGCTGCGCCGTCGATCTCGGTGAAGCTCTCGGCGCTGCATCCGCGCTACGAGCACGCCAAGCGCACGCGCGTGCACGCCGAACTGGTGCCGCGCGTGCTCGAGCTTGCGCAACTGGCGAAGTCGTACGCGATCGGGTTCACGGTCGATGCGGAGGAAGCCGACCGCCTGGAGCTGTCGCTCGACGTGATCGCCGCCGCCTATGCGGATGAATCGCTCGCCGGCTGGGAAGGGTTCGGGCTGGCGATCCAGGCGTATTCCAAGCGCGCGCCGGAAGTCATCGACTTCATCGGCGATCTGGCGCGCCGCAGCGCCCGCCGCATTCCGGTGCGGCTGGTCAAGGGCGCGTACTGGGACGCGGAGGTCAAGCGCGCGCAGATGGACGGCATGCCGGGCTATCCGGTGTTCACGCGCAAGCCCAATACCGACGTCAGCTACCTCGCCAACGCGCGTCGCATGCTGGACGCGAGCGACGCGATCTACCCGATGTTCGCGACGCACAACGCGCAGACCATCGCGCACGTGCACCGCATGGCAGCGGGCCGCGCATTCGAGTTCCAGAAGTTGCACGGCATGGGCGACGACCTGTACGCGGAAGTGATTCCGGCGGAACGCTTGAACGTCCCCTGTCGCGTTTACGCGCCGGTCGGTTCGCACGAGGACCTGCTGCCGTACCTCGTGCGGCGCCTGCTCGAGAACGGCGCGAACTCGAGCTTCGTCAACCGCATCACCGACGAGTCGATCCCGGTCGACGAGCTCGTGCGCGATCCGATCGACGTGGTGTCGGCTTTCGAATCCATTCCGCATCCCCGTATTCCGCTGCCGGTCGACCTCTTCCGCAGCCATGGCCTTTCCAGGAGTAATTCGATGGGCGTGAACCTCGCCAACGACGACGCGCTGCGCGTCCTCGCCGACCAGGTCAATGCGGCCGCGTCGCAGACGTGGAGCGCCGAGCCGCTGGTGGCGGGCGTGCAGGCCGCGGGCGAGCGCATCGCGGTGACCAATCCGGCGGATCGCCGCGAGGTCGTCGGCCACTGGATCGCGGCCGACGCGGCGCTGGTCGAGCGCGCACTCGCGAACGCGGCTGCCGCGCAGGACGCCTGGAACAGCACGCCTGCCGCCAGTCGTGCCGCCATCCTCGAACACGCTTCGAACCTGCTCGAGCAGCGCATGCCGCTGTTCATCGCGATGTGCGCGAAGGAAGCCGGCAAGACCATTCCCGACGGCGTCGCCGAAGTGCGCGAGGCGATCGATTTCCTGCGCTACTACGCCGAACAGGCGCGCGTGCTGTTCAAGCTGGAGGCGTTACCGGGCCCGACCGGCGAATCGAACACGTTGCAGCTCTCGGGCCGTGGCACGTTCGTCTGCATATCGCCTTGGAACTTCCCGCTGGCAATCTTTATGGGCCAGGTCTGCGCGGCGCTCGCGGCAGGCAACTGCGTGATCGCGAAACCCGCCGAGCAGACCAACCTCGTCGGTCATGCCGCGGTGAAACTGCTGCACGAAGCCGGCATACCCGAAGCCGTGCTGCAGTTCCTGCCGGGCGACGGCGCGACCGTCGGCGCCGCGCTCACGCGCGACGATCGCATCGCCGGCGTGGCGTTCACCGGTTCCACCGACACCGCGCGTGCAATCAACCGCGCGCTGGCCGCGCGAGAGAACGCGCCCATCGGCACGCTGATCGCCGAGACCGGCGGCCAGAACGCGCTGATCGCCGACTCGTCCTCGCTGCCGGAGCAGGTGGTGAAGGATGCGATCGGCTCGGCATTCACCTCCGCCGGCCAGCGCTGCTCCGCCGCGCGCGTGCTGTTCGTGCAGGACGACATCGCCGACAAGGTGACGACGATGCTTGCCGGCGCGATGGCCGAGCTGGTCGTCGGCGACCCCGGCCTGCTGTCGACCGACGTCGGCCCGGTGATCGACGCGGACGCGTTGAAACTGCTCACCGATCATGCCGCGCGCATGGATCGGGAAGCCACGAAGATCGCCGAGGTATCGATGGGCGAAGCCACCGCGCATGGCAGTTTCTTCGCGCCGCGCGCCTACGAACTGCGTTCGCTCGACCAGCTGCATCGCGAGGTGTTCGGTCCGGTGCTGCACGTGATCCGCTGGAAGGCCGACCAGCTCGATGCGGTGATCGATGCGATCAACGCGACCGGTTACGGCCTGACGCTCGGCGTGCACTCGCGCATCGACGCGACGATCGACAAGATCGCCACTCGCATCAAGGTTGGCAACTGCTACGTCAACCGCAACCAGATCGGCGCGGTGGTCGGCGTGCAGCCGTTCGGTGGCCAGGGGCTGTCGGGCACCGGCCCGAAGGCAGGCGGCCCGCACTACCTGCCACGCTTCACGACGGAAAAGACGATCACCGTCAACACGACGGCCGCCGGCGGCAACGCGTCGCTGCTGACGCTCGGCGACTGACGCGCAGCCTCGGCGAAGAAGAGGATGAAGCCCCGCTCAGGCGGGGCTTTTTTCATGGCGACGGCGGCGCTGAGCGGAGTTTCGGCGACTGCATCCGCGCGATGCTCGAGGCACACGGTCGCGGCTGGCGAGTGACGCACGTGACGCACGTGGCCAAGCTGACACCGACACCGTCACTGCCACTGGCGGCGGCGCGGACCGCGCGCGACATGTTGCCAAGACAGCGCATGTCGTCGAGGCTTGATCGAACTCATCCGATCGGGAGCACCCGCCGTACGCATTGGTTTCCAAACGCTCCCCGCGACACCGGCGTTCGTGGCCGCATTATCTTTTCCGCGGGCTGAGCTTCAACCGCGCCCGATTCCGTCCTCGCGACATCCCGGACGTGTCGTCGCATGTTCCAGGCTTTTTTTTGCCGGCTGCGTTGCGCCGCCAATCAAGACGACCGCACTCACCCGCTGACGAAGCGGCACGAGCACACGGCTGCCCCGGACACCCCGCCCAACCGCGCGCGCATCAAAAAAAAAGCCCCGCCGAAGCGGGGCTTTTCCGTGTCACGTGATGCGGGCGATCAGAACTTGAACTGCGCCGCGACGCCGAACAGGTCCGCGTGCGCCTTGAACGTACCCGTCAGGTGCGAGCCGCTCGAGGACGTCGCGCCATTGATGGTCGGGTCGTCCACGTTGATGCGCATGTAGGCCGCATCCACGCTGATGGCGTCGCTGACGTTCCAGGTCGCGCCGAGCGAGAAGATCTTGCGGTTCTTGTCCGGAAGGCGCGGGGTGCGGTACGTGTCGTTGGTGGGCGACTCGTCCTTGGCGATACCGGCTCGCAGCGTCCAGGCCGGGCTCAGGTCCCACTCGCCGCCGAGCGAATAGAAGCTGGTGTCCTTCCACTGGAAGGGCTCGTTGCCGAGCACGCCACCGCCGCCGGTGAAGATCTTCACGGACTGCAGCGAATGCCAGTCGGTGGCCTGGTAGTCGGCCATCAGGCGGAACGCGTCGTTGAAGTCGTACTCGACGCTAATCGTGCTGACGCTCGGGGTGGTGAGCGGCGCGTTGATCGACTGGTCGGCGACGCGCGGGCCGAGCACGGCGGCAACCGCCGACGGCGCGGTGAAGTCGGCCTTGCCGGTGAGGTTGTGGTCGATCTCCGAACGGTGCGAGGCGCCGATCGTCAGGTGGTCGGTCGGCTTCCACTGCAGGCCGATGCGCCAGCCCAGGCTGGTGTCCTTGCCGCTGACTTCGACGTTGCCATCATTGGCCTGCGGACGGAACGGATAGGCCGGGTTGAGGCAGTTGGCCACGCTCGCGCCGAGGTTGCCCGGCACCGAGGCCGTGCAGATCGCGGTGCCGTAGTCGATGGCGTTGGTCAGCGTGACGTCCGCGCGCTGCAGGATCAGACCGGCGCCGATCGAGAAACGGTCGGTGACGGCGATGGCGGACGACAGGTTGAGGTCGACGGTCTTCACGTCGGACTTGATCGCGTTGTAGCGGCCGACCCATTGCGGGTCGTATTCGGTCTTGAGGCCGAACGGAGCATCGACGCTGACGCCCACGGTGACCTTGTCGAACGCGCCGGACAGCGGGAACACCGCCGAGATTGCCGGCACGAGCGTCGCGCTGCCCGGGTCGCCGCCATTGCCGCCGCTGAGCGGCGTGCCGATCGCGGTGGTGCCGCCGCCGGTGAAGCTGGCATCGAGGTTGATGTCGGTCATGTCGACCTGCACCGCGCTGCGATCGAAGTTGACCATCGCCGCCGGGTTGTTGGAGACCACCGACGCGTCGTGCTTGGCGACTGCCGTGCCCGAGTTGGCGCGACCGAGGTTCTTGACGCTGTTCTCGCGGATCTGGAAGCCCGAGGCGTGGGCATTGCCCATCGCGAGCGCGCCGGCGATGCCGAGCGCGAGCGCGGTGACGCGCATGAATCCATTGTGCATGTGACTCTCCGAAGGAAATTCGCTGCCGGCGGGCCGGCTGGTGTGGCTGGCCGACTGACGCGACCATGCGGCACCGAATATAGCCTTTAACCGTCTCGTAACAACAGGGTCGTCCGTCGGCGTCCCTGCTGGTTCATGATGCGCGGGCCCGCAAGGAAGCCGCCCGTGTTCGTCGCCATCCCGCCCCGCGAGAAGTCGCCCCTGCCGTGGGCCATGCCGGCGGTATTCGTCGCGCTGTGGGGCTGTTTCGTCTTGGCCAGCCTGTTGCCGGACAGCAGCCAGCGGCACCTGCTGGTCGAATGGGGTGCGCTCTCGGGCGACCTCCGGTCGCTGCCGGCGCTCTGGGGCTCGGTGCTGAACGGGCATCTGGCGCGGCTGGTGACGGCGCTGTTCCTGCACGCCGACTGGGCCCACCTGCTGGGCAACCTGTTGTTCCTGTTGATCTTTGGTGCGCCCGCCGAGCGCGCGATGGGGCCGTGGCGCTTCCTGGCGCTGTTCCTGGTCGGCGGCGCGGTGGCCAACCTCGCGGCCGTGCTGGCGATCGAAACCCCGGACCGCCTGATCATCGGCGCGAGCGGCGCTGTCTCGGCGTTGATCGGTGCCTACCTGGCGCTGTTCCCATCCGCGCGGCTCGGGCTCGTGCTGCCGCTGGGGTTGTTCCTGCAGTTCGTGCGCATGCCGGCGGCGGTGCTGATCGGCGTATGGGCGGCCCTGCAGGTGGTCTACACGTTCGTCGGTCCCGCGTCCGGCGCGGTGGCCTGGTCGGCGCACCTGGCCGGCTTCGCGTTCGGCGGCGCGTTCGCGGTGGTCTCGCGGCGCGCCATCAAACGCCGCATGAAGCGCGGTCGCGGGTTCTGAGCACGGCGCCGGCGGACGGCGCATCCTGTTGAACCGGAGCGCCCGCGCCCCCATCCGAATGCGTCCGCCGTGGACGCGCATGACATGCCCAAGCCGCTCTACAAGATCACCTTCCTCAACGCCGGCAAGGTGTACGAGATCTACGCGCGCCACGTCACCAGCGGTGCGCTGTGGGGTTTCACCGAAGTCGGCGAGCTGGTGTTCGACGTCAACGAGGGCGTCGTCGTCGACCCGACCGAAGAGCGCCTGCGCGACGAATTCGCCAACACGCGGGTCCTGCACCTGCCGATGCATTCGATCGTTCGTATCGAGGAAGTCGAGCGCAAGGCGCAGTCGGCGATTCGCGACGCCGCCACGGGCGAACGCGTGGTCACGCCATTCCCGGTCCCCGGCCGGCCGCGCTGAACCCGCCGCTGGGTTCCTGACGCGCGGACGCCGTCCGCAGGCGCCGCGGTCCGGCGCGCTGCGATGTTTGCTTCCCCGCAGCGCCCGTTACTTGTGCGGCGCAGACGGCGCCACGCCCGCCATCCGCTTCAGCTCGCCGAGGGCGAGCGCGATGTAGCCCTCGCCTTCCAGCACGTCGCCCGCACGGGTAACGTCGCCGGCCTCGCCCTGCAGGTGGCCGGGGAGGCTTGCCTCGGACAGGCCGGGGCGGGCGTCGGGATCCTTCGGGGCCGCGAACGCGACGTCCGGCACGATGCCGAGCGCCTGGATCGACTTGCCGCTGGGCGTGAAGTAACGCGCGGTGGTCAGTTTGACCGAGTCGCCGTTGTCGAGCGGCAGCACCGTCTGCACCGAACCCTTGCCGAACGTGCGGCTGCCGACGATGCGCGCGCGGCCGTCGTCCTTCAGCGCCCCGGCGAGCACTTCGGACGCGCTGGCCGAACCGCCGTCGACCAGCACCACGAGCGGCGCGCCGTCCAGACGATCGCCGGGGGTCGCGGAGAACTGTGCATCGCTGATGGGCATCCGCCCACGCGTGCTGACGATGCCGCCCTTGTCGATGAGGTCGTCCGCGATCTGCACCGCGCTGGTCAGCAGGCCGCCGGGATTGCTGCGAAGGTCCATCACGAGGCCGCGCAGCCTGCCGCCCGCCTTCAGCTTGTCTAGCGCCTTCTCGAAGTCCGCCGCGGTGTCGGCCTGGAAGGCAGCCACGCGCACGTAGCCGAAGCCCGGCTCGAGCATGCGCGCGCGCACCGAGGTGATGTGGATGGTCTCGCGCACCACGGTGATGTCGAGCGGTTTCTTCGCGTTCCTGCGCAGCACGGTCAGCACGACCTTGGTCCCGGCGGCGCCACGCAGCGGCGCGGAGCTGTCGCCCTCGTCGGGGCGGAACGGCTTGCCATCGATCGCCACGATCACATCGCCGGCCTTGATGCCCGCCTTCGCCGCCGGTGTGTCGTCGATCGCCGCTACCACCTTCAGCGTGCCGTTCTCCTGGCGCTGCAGCTCGACGCCGATGCCTTCGTACGCGCCTTCGGAGCTCTGGTTGAAATCTTCCGCGGCGCTCTTGTCGAAGTAGGTGCTGTGCGGGTCGAGGTCGAGCAGCAGCCCGTGCACGGCGGCGCGCATCAGCTTCTCGTCGCTGACCGGCTCCACGTACGCCTGCTTCACGGCGTTGTAGACGGTGACGAAACGGCGGATCTCGTCGAGCGGCACCTTCGAGGCGTCGTCGGCGGCCTGTTTGGCAGCCGCGGCGGTCGCGGGCGACGGCGCCTTCTCCGCCGGCGCCTTCGTGCCGGCAGGCGGGGGCGTCGCGGGCGCCTGTTGCGCCGCGAGCGGTAGCGCTGCGGTAAGCAGGGCGAGGGCGAGCAGGCGACGGCGCATGGCGACTCCGGAAGGGGAACGACGGTCGGACCGCCGCGGGACGTGCGAGTTCAGCACGTTAGCCGGCCCTGCGGAAAGACGTGTACACATGGGCCGTGCGGTGCCTGCCGCGACCGCGCGGCAGTGGGCGTCGCCGATGCGGATGCTGCGTGGATTTCGGGCGAAGCCGGGCCACGGCCATTGACCCGCAGGCCGCGGCCTGGATTGCCTCAGCGATGCAGCCAGACACCTGGATCGACCGGCGAGCCGCCACGTCGCAACTCGAAATAGAGCGACGGCCGGCCCTGTCCGCCCGACGTGCCGACGGTGGCGACGGGGTCGCCCCGGTGCACCTGCGTGCCGGCGTCCTTCAGCAGGCCGTCGTTGTGCGCGTAAAGACTCATGTAGCCGTTGCCGTGGTCGATGATCAGCAACTGGCCGTAGCCGGTCATCCATTCCGCATACACAACGGTGCCATCGGCGACCGCGCGCACCGGCGTGCCTGCGCTGGCGGCGATCAGAAGGCCGTCGCTGCGACGTCCGTCCGGCATCGTGCCGCCGTAGCCTGCGAGCAGCGCGCCGGCCACCGGCCAACCCAGCCC
>NZ_VTRV01000072.1 GCF_008274655.1 Cognatilysobacter lacus
AGCTCGTCGGCAGCTGCCCGCCACCGGGCGCGCGCTTCTTCCCGGGTCGCCGGATCCAGCAGTGCCGCTCGCGTCGCGCGAATGAATCCGATGCGCTGCCCGGCCGCGACCGCGTCGCCGGGGTCCAGTTCGACGCGCTCCAGTACGCCCGCCAAAGGTGCGGCGACGACGAAGCGGTCGCGCAGCCGCGTTCGTCCCTCCTCCACGAAGGCGACGACCACCGGGCCGCGTTCGAAGCGCGCGATATCGACGACGAGCGGTCGCGGACGGAAGCTCCACGCCGCGATCGCGACGGCGGCGAGCACGAACACCGCGTACAGCGGCCGCCGTTTGAGCCGATCCGTCCAGTGCGACGTCGCGGCCATCAGTCACGCGCCTTGAGAACGGCCACGAGGTCCAACGCATCCACGCGCCGCCACACCGGCACGCCCGCCGCCAGTGCGCTTGCGAAGGTGGTGAGCGCCGCGATGCCGTAGGTGGAAGGGCTGATGTAACGCGGGATGCGGAACAGGTCGGAGTCGAACCCGTTCACCAGCATCGCGACCAGCGCGTGCCCCAGCACGAACCCCAGGGGCACCGCGAGCGCGACCAGCAGTGCCAGTTCGCCGAGCAGCAGGTAACCGACCTCGGCGCGCGTGAAGCCAAGGATGCGCAGGCTGGCGAGATCGCGCGCGCGCTCCGACAGCGCCACCTGTGCGCTGCTGTACGTGACGCCCGCCGTGATCACCGCACCGAACGCGGTGGCGATCACCGTGAACGTCAGCACCGTGCGCGCCATGCCCTCGTAGAAATTGCGGATGGCCTCGCGCGGCCGGTCGATCGACGCCACGGCCGGCCGGCGTTCCAGTGCGTCGGTGACGTCGGCGAGCCGCGCGGTGTCGACGGCAAGTTGCGCGGTATCGATGCGCGGCCCTTCGCCCAGCAGGCGGTCGAGCGTCGCGCGGCCTACGTAGGCCTGCGAGCCGAACGGTTCTTCCACCACGCCCGCGAGGGGCAACCGGAGCAGGCCGCGACGGCCGGTCAGCACATGCACGTCGATCGGATCCCCCGCTCGCGCGCCCAGCCAGCGTGCGAGATAGCCCGTCAGCAGCACGCCGGAGACCGGCGGCTCGATGGGCCGGCCCTTTGCATCCAGCGGCCGCCGCAGCCGCGCATCGCGATCCAGCCCGCGCAATGCGGTGCGGTAACTGGCTGCGCGGAACGCCACGCGCACGGGCACGACGCGGTCGGCCTCGGCGCGTCGCACGCCACTGATCGATGCGATCTCGGGCAGCGCGCGCGTCGACACGGGCTCGAAGAACGCGACCGAGATGTCCTGGCGCTCGGTCGGCCGGAACTGACGCTCGATCATGTAATCGATGGCGTCGTGCTGGAACCGCCCCATCATCATCACGGCAGTGCCGAATGCGAGCCCCGTCCAGGCCAGCAGCGACCGCAGCGGGCGGCTCGACAGGTCACGCAGCATCAGTCGATGCATCTGCCCCAACCGCCCGGGTGCACGAACGCCGCGCAACCGGCGGCTGCCGCCGCGCCAGGGTACGTCGGGGCGCATCGCGTCGGCCGGCGTAAGCCGCGCTGCCCGCAACAGCGGCAGCGCGGAACCCGCCAACGCGCTCGCGACGCTGACCGCCACGGCCAGCAGCAGCAGACCGGGCGACACCGAGAAGTCGAGCGACGGCAACCGGTAGTAGTCACGGTAGAGCCCCGCAATGAGCCGGCCCAGCACGATGCCGAGCGCAATGCCGACCGCCGCGCCGAACATCCCGACGGCGACTGCAAAGCCCGCGTAATGGCGCCACAGTTCGCGCGTCGAGAATCCGAATGCGCGCAGCGTGCCGATCTGCTCGCGCTCGAGGGAGATCAGCCGTCCCAGCACGACCTGCAGGACATACGCGGCAACGCCGAGGAAAATGGCGGGAAACAGTCGCGCCATCGTCGACAGCTGGCGTAGCTCCTCGGACAGGTAGCGGTGCGAGCGCTGGTCGGCACGCGCGATCGCGCCGGTGCCGCCGTACGGCGCGAGCACGCGGTCGAGTTCCTGAAGCACGAACGGGCTGCGCGCGTGACGCCCCGTTGCGACGGCGACGGAATTGAACGCGCCCACCATGTCGGTCGCAGCCGCGAGCGCGCGGCGCGGCATCCACACGATGGCGAACCTGCTGGCGTCGGGGAAGATCGAACCCGGCGCGCCCTGCGAGATGAACTCGGGCGTGCCGCCGACACCGGCGATTCGGAACGTCGCGCGACGGCCCTGCAGCACGAGCACGATGCGTGAGCCCGGCGCGAGCCGATGCGCTTCCGCGAACGCATCACTGATCACCAGCGCGTCGCGCTCACCTTCCAACGGAAGCCGCCCGGCACGCAGCCGCAGCCGATTGAGTGCTTCGCGCCCAGGCTCGGGGAGACTCACCGCCTGCACGCGAATCGGGTCGTCGAAGCCCGGCAGCTCGGCGCGGCCGAGCGTGAGCACGCGCGTCTGAACCGCGGCGACGCCGTCGATCGCCTCCAGCCGCCCGCGGACCGATTCCGGTGCGCGTCGCAGGTCGGCGAACGCATCCGCGAATGCCGTGTCGCGGTAGTAGCGGTCGCGGCTTTCGACGAGCGACTCGAGTGTCGAACGCGACATGACGAGATTGGCGACGCCCACGCCGGCCACGAGCGCGATCGCCAGCACCTGCCCGCGCAACCGCCACAGGTCGCGTCGACGTTTTCTGGCGAGCATCGTCACCACGACAATGCCAACGCAGGAACGCGTTCCGAATTGACCAGCTCGCGTGCGATGCGGCCGTCCGCCATGTGCAGCGAGCGGTGCGCCATGCGCGCGATGTCCGCGTTGTGCGTGATCACCAGCGTGGTGGTGCCGAGCTCGCGGTTGACCGTTTCCAGAACGTCGAGCACGCGCACGCCGGTGGCGGCATCGAGGGCGCCCGTCGGTTCGTCGCACAGAAGGACGTCCGGGCGCTTGGCGATAGCCCGCGCGATCGCGACGCGCTGCTGTTCGCCGCCCGACATCTGCGACGGGAAGTGTCCGCTGCGTGCCTCGAGGCCCACGCGTGCCAGCGCCTCAGCCGGTGGCATCGGGTCGTGCGCGATCTCCGCAATCAGCGCGACGTTCTCGTAGGCCGTCAGGCTCGGCAGCAGGTTGTAGAACTGGAAGACGAATCCGACGTGTTGACGCCGGTAGAGCGTGAGCGCCGCGTCGTCCGCCGCAACGAGATCATGGTCGCGGTAGTGCAGCGCGCCCGACGTCGCCACATCGAGCCCTCCGAGGATGTTGAGCAGGGTGGACTTGCCGCTGCCCGACGGACCCAGCAGAACGACGAATTCGCGCTCGTGCAGCATGAGGTTGACGTCGCGCAACGCAGCAACGTCGACCTCGCCCATGCGGTACGTCTTGCAGAGCGCGCGCGCGACGAACACGGCCTCGCGTGCCGCGACCGGCTGTGCCGTTGTGGCCATTGCCGCGCTCCCGGGGCGTTGGAATGCGCCTTGCCACGATCGTATCGCCGGCGCATGCGGGGCACCGGCCGGCTAGCGAGCGTTGCCGACGAATGGCGGTGCTTTGCATATCGCGCTGCCGCGTTGCCGCATCAACCGCCGCTGCGTGGTCGCAAGTCTGCGGCCGCTGGACGGCGACGAACCCGAGTCACGAGCGTTTAGGTCGAAGTGGCACGCGAGCCGGGCTGGGACAACGCTGCCGAAGCGACACGCGTCCTCTGGCTCCACAGCCGGCGATCCGAGATCTCGGCTACAGTCCGCAGGCACCGGTGAGTTGCGATGCACGTGCGGTCGAACGGTGGAGAGAACGCTGTCGTTCGAGCGCACGTTCCGAGTGAATCATTGAATCCAGGAGGGGGACATGGAATCGCAGAATCCATACTTGGCGGGAGACGCCGCATTGGCGACGCCACCGCGGCACTACACGGGCGAAGTCGCAAGCAAGGGTCGGCGCTTCGGCACGATGGTCGCGGACTACGTGATCTATTACGTGCTGTCCTTGGTCATTAGCATGGCGGTGATCGTGGCCTTCGGCCCGGGAGCGCTCCAAGGTGGCAAGGCGTACCTGATTACGATTCCCGTGTACCTCTCCTATTACTCTGGCTTCGAAGGCGTCTTGGGGCGCACGCCTGGTAAGTTCATTTTTGGCACGCGGGTCGTGACAAGAGCCGGTGGCGCCCCGTCGTTCGGGCAAGCGATCGGCCGCACACTGTCGCGCGTGATCCCATTCGAGCCGTTTTCCGTGCTGTTCGCTTCGGACGGGGATGCCATCGGCTGGCACGATTCGATCGCGCGCACGAAGGTGATCCGAGTGCGTTGATTTCGACGTATTGTCGCTGCCCCGTGCGGTCGGAAGCCCCGCTCGCCCACTGGCAGGGGGCCCTCTATGGGGTTGCTCTCCGCTTCGCCGGCTTGGCATACGCGGGCAAGCGCCTGGCCTGGGAATTCGCTCGACGACGTGTCGACTGCTTGTCGAACGCAAGGGGCTACATCAATGACATTGCGCGCGGGCGCCGTTGCGTTGCTTACGAGTGCAGCCGTCGCGGGAGCGATCGCGGGCTTCTTCGCGGCTCTCTGGCTTGGCGGTCAAATGACCACGACGGAAATGGCGTCGTACTACGGATTGATGTTCGCCATCGTGCTGGTGCCCCTCGGAAGCGGCATCGCGGCGTGGGCCGCGCGGCGCTGCATCCGCCGCGGCAGCCGCATGAGCTGAGGCCGGCTGCGCCGTCCAGCGCCCGTTTCCCCCGGCGGTGCCTTCCATATCCGATCGTCGGAAAGTGAGCCTGCGCGGTGGACAGGGCGCGCGACGCCGGCTCATGCTCGACGCGGCAGGATGCACAGGGGGATGTCATGGACAGACACGCGAGCCGAAGGTCGGGCGCTATTGGCGGCGGAGTGCCATGGGCGTCGACGTCATTGCTTGCACTGCTACTCGCAAGCGGTTGCGCTCTGGGATCGTCGCGACATGCGCTGGTGGACGAGTTCAGCCGCCATGTTCACGGTGAAGAGCGCGACGCGTGGCTCGAAAACGCCGCGCCTGCTTGGGCACGCCAACTTTCGCGCGACGATGCCGAACAGGTATCCGCGACCGCACTCGCAGATCCTTCGTTCAACGTGCGTGTCTTTGGCGTGCAACTCCTGTTTGACCGGGTCTCCGAGGCGCGAGGTGCCCAGGCGGCCGCGGAACTCGTAATTCGTGGGGACGACCTGACGCCGTTGCTTTGGAGCTGGATGCATGCCAGCCCGGCGGGAACCGTCGAACGACGGCTCGACATGATTCGCGCAGAACTCGAAGCGCGCAAGGGCGGACTTGCACCGGAACAGCGTCAACGCGTGGACAGACTGCTTTGTCCGCCGGGGAAGCGCTGTCGCTGACGCAGTGGCGCAGCGAAACCATGTAAGGGGGAACGATCGTGAACTGGACGTCCACCGGCCGGCCGAGCTTGCTGGCCATCACCCTCGCGGCGCTACTCGGTAGCGCACCACCCGTCGCACGTGCGTTCGACATCCCGGTGCACATGCGCGTGACCAATGAACAAGTCCGGGCCATGCGCGCATCGGTCTACGGGCATCAAAAAGGTTTCAGCCCGAAAGCCGTTGAACAGATCGCCAAGGCGAACGAGGCGGTCGATTCGGTCGCGACGATGTCGGCCGCGTACTGGCACTCCGAGCGGCATTTCACCGACGAGAATTTCCTCGAAGGCAGCCGTCGCCTGATAACGCTTCGGACTGAAGTCATCCAGGCGGTGAGTGGCGCCAACCGCGACGGCAGCAAGGCGCGCGAAAAGCTCGGTCAAGCGCTGCATACGCTGCAGGATTTCTATGCGCACAGCAACTGGGTCGAACGCGGCAACACGAGCATCGTGGGCGGGTTTGGCAAGACGCTCTTCCAGAATCCCTCGCGCGCCAGCGCCACGTGTCCGGGCAACCCGAACACGCTCGGTCCGAACGGCGGCGGCTCGGTGACGTCGGGCTACTTCGTCGGTTTCTCGGTGTTTCCCAGCGATTTCGGCTGCTCGATTGAGCAGCTTCCGGCCAACAAGTGCTTCCACGGCAACTACAGCCCCAATTGCACCGGTATCAACAAGGACCTGGACGCCGCCGGGGCCGCGGCCCACCACGTGACCGAGAACCCGTTCCATCCGCGCGCGGCCGCCTTGGCGAACGAGGCAACGCGCACGTACATCCAGGGCATCCTGGACGATCTCAAGGGCAACGATCGCGCGCTGGCGGCCTTGCTCGATGTCAAGGGCACGCTTGGCTTCGTGGTCGACGACACGGGAAGCATGGGTTCGTCGATCGCCGGTGTATCCGGCACGATCAACCAGATGGTCGCGGAGATCAGCGCAGACCCGGAGCGAGCTCCAGATAATTATCTTCTGGTCCGATTCGGTGACCCGAACGTGGGCGGTGCGATGACGACCGAAGATGCATCGGTGCTGCAGGCAGCCGTGGCAGCGATCAGCCCGGACGGCGGCGGCGACTGCCCGGAACTTTCGCAGGCCGGACTGCTCAACGCGGTCAATGCCTCGATGCCGGACTCGCGTCTGTATCTATTCTCCGATGCGACTGCAAAAGACTCGGCCACGGTCAACCAGGTGATCGCAGCGGCGCAAAGTCGCGGCGTCGAACTCAACTACGGTCTCACTGGCAGCTGCTCGCCCATCGATCCCGCCTATATCCGCGGCGCGGCTGAAACAGGTGGCCAGGTTTTCCGCATCAGGCCGGACGAGATTCCCAAGCTCTTTACCGTCATCAAGCCCCAGCTGCAGGGCAACCAGTCGACGATCATCCGTCGTCGCGTGGATCTCGGCGCCGGCGGCACGGAAACGATCATCGCGCCCGTCGACACTTACAACACCGGGCTCACGATCGCGCTGTCCGTGGCAGAGAACAACGTTGTCGCACACCAATCGGTACGCGTGTTCAGGCCATCTGGCGTCCAGGTCGCGTCCACGGATCCTGACGTCAAGATCGTCACCCTCTCCACCGGCTTGGTGTACGCATTCGACCACGCCGACCCCGGCGTGTGGAAGGTCGAGGTGGAGGGCGTTGGCCCGTTCACCGCGTCCGTTCGTGGAAACAGCCCACTGGCTTTCTCGCGCTTCGACTTCGTGCAAGTCAATGCGGATATCCACGGCGGATACGACCCCGTCGCGGGCCAACCGACGGTGGGGAGCACGATGCTCGGGGAAGCGAGCGTTGTGGGCTCCTACTCGACGGCGCACTTTAGCCTCATCGACGAGGCCGGGCGCGTGCTGATGCCGCTGCTGTTGTCGCAGGACTACGACTCCGCCAACCCCGAGCACTTCCTCGGCGAAACGGCATTGCCGGCGGTGCCGTTCCGGATTTCCGTGGAAGGCACCGACGATGCAGGCAACGCCTACCGCCGCGAGTACCCGGCCCTGTATCGCGCACAGCCGCTCGATGTACAGATCAAGGGCGTTCCGTTCGTCGAACTGAAGAAGGACGTACCTCAAACGGTGACCTTTACGGTGAAGAACCTGCAGTCGGCGCAGGCGTCGTATACGGTCCGAGCGCGTGATGACCTCGGTGCGGTGACGGGACTGGTCCCGACCTCACTCGAGCTGGCCGCGGGAGAGTCCAAGGACGTCCAGCTGACGCTGCAGGCACCTGCAGGGAGCGCGAGCGGCGACACCGGTCGCGTGTTCGTGACCGTTACCAGCAACGCGGACCCCACGCTCTTCAACAGCGCGGAGCTTGGCTATTCCGTGATTGCAAACGCGTCGCCCGTCTGCGAGTCGCCCGAAAAGCCGACTGTGCTGTGGCCTCCCAACAATCAGATGCGCGACATGCGCCTCGCGGATCTTGTGCACGTTACGGATCCCGACGGCGACCCGGTGACGCTCAAGCTGGTCGGCGCGACGCAGGACGAACCGCCAACGCGTGCACCCGACGTGACCGGTGTCGGGACCGACGTGGCCGCGGTACGGGCGGCCCGGGCGGGCAGTGGCGACGGCCGCGTCTACCGCCTTTCCTATGAAGCCGCAGATCGAAAGGGCGGGACGTGTTCTGCTGCAGTCACAGTGCACGTGCCGCACGATTCAGCGACTGACGTTGCTGTCGATAGCGGGCAGAACTACGACGCGACCCAGGAGTAAGGTCCGGGGCGCCGGCGTACTGCCGGCGCCCTGCTCCGCTTCGCGGGCCGTGCTTCTCCGGGACCGCTCACGTTCCCGCCAATCGGGGGGAACCATGAGTTCGCAGAATCCGCGCATCGCCGGCGACGCCGTCTCGGTGCTACCGCGCAAGCACTTCACAGGCGAGGTGACAAGCAAGGGACGACCCTTGGGCACCATGGTCGTGGACTATCCGATCTATTACTTGCTGTCGGCAGGCATCAGCGTCGTCGTGATCATTGGTCAGGAGGCCGTGCACGGTGGCAAGGCGTATCTGATCTCGCTCCCGGCCTATCTCGTTGACTACGGCGGCTTCGAAGTCTGCCCGGACGCACGCCGGGCAAGTTCATTTTCGGAACCTGCGTGGTCAACACCGACGGTTACGCTCCTTCGCTGGGCCAGGCGGTCGGTCGCACGCTGTGCCGCATGATCCCGTGCGAGCCCTTTTCGGTACTATTCGCTAGGGATAGCGAGCGAGCCTATCGGCTTGCACGAATCAATCGCTAACACGAAGGCTATCCGAGCCCGATAAGTGCCGTCGGCGTCGGGACCCGGGGAACGGCCTGACGCGAGGCGTCGACCGCCCGCCGCGCGCCTGACTGCGCGAGTCGGCCCTGTCATTCCGATTGCAGCGGCCTTCTGCGGCACGTAGCGGACAGTGGTCCCGAGTCTGGTGCGGCCGCCCATTTGACCGCTTCGTGCCCCGGCTTCGCGCGGCGACCTGGGTGTCAAGTTCTATGTCCGCCTGCGCCGACGCGCGGCTCCGCGCGTCTGGGCCTGGAGCGCTCCCTTAGGATTTCTTGCTCACGATCCCTCACCATCGCGCAATCGTTGATACATGCCCTTGGTCACGCGGCAATGCCAGCGACAGCGCCGCCGCGAGTAGAAGGACCCCCCTGACCACGCGAGACATGCGCTGAGCCCACACGCCTGATAGATCCAGCCGGAGACCACCGTGCCGAGCAGGCGCCCCATCGCATTCGCCATTAAATAGAAGCCGACATCGAGCGAGACGCCATCCTCCCTTGCGAACGCAACGATCAGGTAACCGTGCAGCGATGAGTTGATCGCAAACAGAACGCCGAACACGGCTAGCCCAGCGCCGACCTGCGTGAAATCCCACCCAAGCACGTCTTACAGAAACACCGGCAGCGCGATCACGAACCACACTTCGCGCGCGCCGAAGACGCAAAGCCGAGCGCCAGACGAAAATGTTGATTGAGCAGCTTTTCGACAGCAGTTCGCGAAACTTCGGCTCCGCCTTAGAGCATTCCAAATCGCGGCCGAGCCACAGCAAGCTTGACGCAAGCACGATGGCCAGCGCTGCCGCCACGATCGCGACGGCGCCGCGAAACCCGAACGCCGCCAGCATCTCATCGCAAGGAAGAAGCCGACGCCCTTCAGCGCGCTCTTAGAGCCCGTGAGCGCCGCCACCCAGCGGAAGAGCACCGCTTGTTGGTCGCCAGGGACGAGCAGCTTGCTGCTGCTCTTCGCGCTCGTCTTGTTGAGGTCCTTTGCGACGCGCGAAAGCGCCTGCGCCGCCATGACCCATGCGATGCTCAATGCGGCGGACTTAACCACAAGCATCGACTATGCGACGACATTGGTCGCCAAGCCGATGTTCATGGCGCGGTTGAGGCCGACCCGCGCGCCGCGCCAGCCGCCCACGAGGTTGGTGATTGCGCCAAAGATCTCGTAGTACAGAAACAGCGTCGCCACGGTAAACGGCGAGTGGCCCAGTTGGTGGAAGTGCAGCAACACCAGCATCCGAAGCGCCGTCGGCCAGCGTAAACGTCCAGAATTTGCCGGTGATCAGCTCCTACTGGTGGGCTTCGGGTGACAGCCGCGCGCGCATAATCAGCGCTCCAGTCTCCGTTCAATACGCATCAGTCACCTCGTGCATCCGATGCTCGGGCACCGCTCTCGGCGGAGCCGTCGTCGGCCGCGCCGGAGGGCGCCCGAAGGCAATGCGCGACGGACAGACCCGGCCGGTGGTAGCACTGGGTACCGCGGTCTGTCGAAAGCACCGCAAGCATGTGCGTTGGCGTAATGCGCCCGGCCCGCATCTCGGCCTCGTCCCGAGCGTGCACCCGATCGATGAAGTCCGTGTCCCAGGGATTAGTGACGTCGAAGTGGTGCCCGAACCCGCGGTCGATGAAGGGGTCGATGATGTTGCCGAAGCCGACGAAGACTTCGAAGCCGAACTTCACGCTCAGCAGTGGCAGGATGTCTTGCGCCCGAATTCCTTCGAAGCCCTCGTTCGAGCAGTCCCAGTCCTGAAACTCGTCTTCCTGGCGCTGCAACTGTCGATTGAAGCGATACGTGCCCGGCAGTTCGCGCCAGAACTCGCGGACGATGGCCAGGGCTTCGGGCCAACGCTGGTGACCGTTCCTGCCGATCATGTCGGACACCGCAAACAGCGCACGCGGCGCGAGCGCAGCCAGGACGGCGTCGAACAGGTGCTCCAGTTCCAGCACGTGGTGCAGGCTCTGGTTCGCCATGATGCCGTCGTAGCTGCCGAGCGGCTCCCACCTGTTGAGATCCGCCTGCAACGGAATCACCCGCGTTTCTAATCCGGACGCCCTGGCGATCTGCGCCCCGCGCTCGAGCATCGCCTCGTTGATGTCCAGGCATTCGAGGGTGAAGTCGTCGAGCCCGAGTTCGACCAGCTCACGAGCGATGCGTGTCTCCGCGTCGCAGTTGCCGCACCCCAGGCTCACGAAACGGGGCTTGCTCGAGCCCGTCCGCCGCGCCGACTCATGCAGATAGCGGGCCAGGAACTGCTCCGGATTGCGAACCCCGAGCGGCTGTTGCATCGGCAGGAGGTAACGGTTGGACCAGTAATGGAATATCGGCGGCAGGTCGTGCACTTCCGTCTGGTCGACGAAGATCGCGCGTTCCTGGTCCATCCGCGCCTGGTACGGATCGACTGAAGTCTCCGGCGCAAGCGGCAACGGTTCCGCGGCGGCGCCCTCGTCGGCGACGTGCGTCGCGGCGGACGCTTCCTCGACGGCGCGGGCACTACGCAGCACCCTCAGCAGACGTTCCGTCAGAGTGGCCATCGGTGCGCGCCTGGGCGACTCCTACCCTTCCATCCCGACATGCCGCAGCGCCTCGTCGAACATCGAAACTATTCGGTCGGCCAGGTGTTCGCGGTCCGGGGTGCTCATCCTGCGCAGCGCTTCGCCTAGGTCGTCTGCCCCGTACGCGATGTCGGCGAGCAGCTCGTCAAAGCGGTGCCGAAGCGACTGCGGAAGATGATGCTCCGCGTCGACGTCGGCCAGCGCCCGGTGGGCCTGCTCCAGGCGGGAGGAAAGCTCGCCACTCGTGCACAGGGCGCCGACAGCCCGGCGCAACTGCCGGTGTGCGACGGGAGTGGTCTCTGAACTCATTGTGCTGGCCACTCTGCAGGCGAAAAAAAGCCGCCGGCCTTGCGGCCGGCGGCTGGGAACTGGGTCAGACCGCCGCGTCCTTGAGCTTCTTGAGCGGACGCGCCTTGAGCTTGACGCTCGCCGGCTTGGCCGCGAACCACTGCTCTTCCTTCGTGAACGGGTTGATGCCCTTGCGCTTCGGCTTGGCGGCCACGTCGACCTTGGTGACCTTCAGCATGCCGGGGAACGTGAAGCTGCCGCAGCCCTTCTTGTGCAGGGAGCCGTGGGCCGCTTCTTCGAGCGCGCCGAGCACGGAGCGGACGTCGCGCGGCGCAAGCTCGGTGCGCTCCGCGATGAAATTGACCAGGCCACTCTTGCCCAGGGGCTCGGTGACCGGCTTGATCTTGGGGGCAGTGCTAGCTTTCTTCGTCGCCATGGTTTGCAGGTTCCGGGTGGAAGGAATGCGGTTTATCGCGCGACGGCGGCCTGCTTGCAAGTGGTTTCGGTCGTTTCGCGGCTGTTTTTACGGGTTTCCGCGTATTTCGCCCGATGTGGCGGCATTTGCGGCCGTCGGCGCAGGGTCCAACGGCAGCTGCGGTATCGCGTAATCGTCGAGGATGCGCGCGATTGCGCGGCGTTGCGGTCGGGCGCGGCCTCCTCTTCGCGCGGCAGCGCGGTCTCGCGGAGCACGCCCGTCGCGATGTCGAACACGATCGGCTCGCTCGCATCGGGCCACGGCGACACCGGGGCCACCTGCAGTGGTGGCGTCCGACTCTGCGAGAAGATGCCGGCCGTGCGGCCGCAGAAGACCGCGAGCTCGGCGTCACCACGGGCCACCGCGTCGAGGGTCGGTTTTTGCGGCTTGGCGTCCGCACTGTCCACAAAAACGGCCCGTGCCCGCACGGGCTGCCGGTTGCGCACGTCGAACTCGCTCGTCGTCGCACCGTCCGGCGGCGCCCCGAGCCGCCGGCCGTCGGCAGAAAACCGCACGTGGGGCGACTGGGTGCCGCCCGTCCGGCTGTCGACGAGCGTCAGACCGTCTGCGTGGACAAAATCGCTTGAGCCTTGGGCATCCGCGTCGTCGCCCCCAGGGGACTCGGTCCGCTCCAGCGCGCAATCGAAATCGGGAACCGGCGCGGAGATGTGCGTCGCGCTACCGACCACCATCGGTGAGGCTGCGTGCCCGCGATTGATGCCCGTCGCACGCATGGAGTCGAGCTCGGGATGGCGGGCATTTGCAGGCGTGGGTTCGGCAAGCGGGCTGCAGCGCGAGCCCGCACCGTCACGCGGCACTGTCCGGCCGCGATCGGGAACCCCGGCAGGCGTCGGCTGCTGCCCACTTCCGCAACGCGTGCGGCCGCAGCGATTCCCGGCCGCGTCCGCGCCCATCCGTGGCGTTGCACCGTCGATCGCCTGCGTCGTGGTCCCGGAGCGGCGCGGGACGACGCCAACAGCTCATGTGCGGCGAGCCTGGACAACGCGGGTGAAGTTCAGTTGCGTCGAAGCAACCGGGGTGAATCGTTGCGCTGCTGGTCGCCGCGGCGTAATGCGCACCTCGCGACGTGCGTGGCCGGATGCCGGGCTCAACGACATGCATCGTAAACACGCCGCTGCAACGTCGACAGCAAGTCGTAGTTGCGCGACAGCCCCGCGCGCCGCTCTGCTGCATCGCGGTATGCACGGGCGGCTTCGCAGGGATCGGCCGCGCTGGCCGTCGCGGCGTCCACGCGGAATGCGCGGCTGCGGCGC
>NZ_VTRV01000073.1 GCF_008274655.1 Cognatilysobacter lacus
CGGGCCCGCGTCGAACGTGCGCGAGCGCTGCAGACCGCGCGGTGCGGCGCGCCCAACGCGCGCCTCACGCCCAGCCAGACGTTTGCACTGTGTCGGCTCGAGCCGCGCGACCAGTCGCTGCTGGAACAGGCCGTCGAACGCCTGCAGCTGTCGGCGCGATCGATGGTGCGCATCCTGCGCACCGCGCGCACGATCGCCGACCTCGCCGGCGAGCCCGACATCGGCACCGCACACCTGGCCGAAGCGATCGGCTACCGGGCGCTCGACCGGCAGCGGGAATCGGAGCCCGCCGGCGTCACCTGATGCACCGCGGCGCGGGCGGCGCTGGCGCCGGACCGACGATCGGAGCAGCGCCGCGATGCACGCACTAGCGACCGTTGCAGGGCGGCTCGCAGATGCGCGTCTTCTCGAGGTAGGCGCGTGCGCCCTGTCGCGCGCGGTCGCGATCGTCCTGCGTGCCGCACACGAGCTGCAGCTGCTTTGAACCGGTGACGCGCTGGTAGCGGCAGACGTCCTTCCGGTCGTCGGCGACGCGCGTGCCCTGCACGCTGGCGTTGATGCGCTCCAGCGCGTTGTCCAGCGTGACGCGTTCCTGGATGTTCATCGCCTCGAGCGACGGCTTGCGGCCGATGATCTCGAACACGGTGTCCTGGTCCTTGCGGACCTGCAGGGCGTCGCGCGGCGTCAACGCAACCTTGCCGGCGTCCATGTCCGCACGCAGCTGCGTCTGCTGCGCGCGGATCAGCTCGACTTTCGGTGTGTCCTGGGCCAGCGCCACCGAGGTGGCAAGCAGCGCGGCAAGGACGAGAGGTTTACGGATCATGGCCGACCTCCTCACGGGGCGGTTTTTGATCCTCCGCCCCGCCGCCGGCGCCGGTCAAGCGCGTTGGTCGGCGCGCGAGCGCAGGTTCTCGGCCGCGATCAAACGGCCGCTTCGCGCGGGCGCCGGGCGTTCGTGCGCCTCAGGCCGCCTTCTCGAACTGCTCCTCTTCGGTCGAGCCCTTGAGCGCCACGGTGGACGACTGCGCGCCCTGGATCGTCTGCGTGACCGCGTCGAAGTAACCGGTGCCGACCTCGCGCTGGTGCTTGACCGCGGTGAAGCCGCGATCGGCAGCGGCGAACTCGGCTTCCTGCAGTTCCACGAACGCGCTCATCTGGTTGCGCGCATAGCCGTAGGCGAGGTTGAACATCGAGTAGTTCAGCGCGTGGAAGCCCGCGAGGGTGATGAACTGGAACTTGTAACCGTAGGTCGCCAGCGCCTTCTGGAACTTCGCGATGGTCGCGTCGTCGAGGTTCTTCTTCCAGTTGAAACTCGGCGAGCAGTTGTAGGCGAGCATCTTGCCCGGGTACTTCGCGTGGATCGCTTCTGCGAACTTGCGCGCGAATTCGAGGTCGGGCTTGCCGGTCTCGCACCAGACGAGGTCCGCGTACGGCGCATACGCGAGCCCGCGGCTTATCGCCTGGTCCAGGCCCTTGTGCGTCTTGTAGAAACCTTCGACGGTGCGCTCGCCGGTGCAGAACGGCTTGTCGTTGTCGTCGACATCCGAGGTGATCAGGTCGGCGGCCTCGGCGTCGGTGCGCGCGACGATCAGCGTCGGCACGCCCATGACGTCTGCGGCGAGGCGCGCGGCGACCAGCTTGTCGATCGCCTCGCGCGTGGGCACCAGCACCTTGCCGCCCATGTGGCCGCACTTCTTGACGCTCGCGAGCTGGTCCTCGAAGTGCACGCCGGCGGCGCCGGCTTCGATCATCGCCTTCATGAGCTCGAACGCATTGAGCACGCCGCCGAAACCCGCTTCCGCGTCGGCAACGATCGGCTGCAGGAAATCGATGTCGCCGACACCTTCGGCGCACTGGATCTGGTCGGCGCGCAGCAGCGTGTTGTTGATGCGCTTGACCACCTGCGGCACGGAGTTCGCGGGATACAGCGACTGGTCGGGATACATCTCGCCCGCGATGTTCGCGTCCGCGGCGACCTGCCAGCCCGACAGGTAGATCGCCTTCAGCCCGGCCTTGACCTGCTGCATCGCCTGGTTGCCGGTCATCGCGCCGAGCGCGTTGACGAAGTCGCAGGTCCGCAACGAGTTCCAGAGCTTCTGCGCGCCGAGCTTCGCGATCGAATGCTCGACCGGTATGCGGCCGCGCAGGCGCACCACGTCCTCGGCGGAATATGGACGGGTGATGCCGCTCCAGCGCGCATCGGTGGCCCATTGCTGGCGGAGCTGGTCGGCGTTCGGAAGCGTGGTCATGGCGGAACTCCTGTCGGGTCGTCGTTAACGAGGCAAAGCGAGGCCGTTCCGTTCGCGTTGCGCACGGTCGGGGTCATCACGGGTTGTGGGGGTGCGTCAGTCGAGGCGCCGGTACGCGGGCAGCGTCAGGAAGTCCTCGAGTTCATCGCCGTGGGTCAGGCGGTCGAGCAGGCCGATCGCCTCGTTGATTCGGCTCGCCCCGGGGATGTCGGTCGCCGCGAGGCTGGGCAGCGTCATCAGCGCGCGTTCGAACAGGGTTTCGTCGACGGGCGTGCCGTCGTCCAGGTGCAGGTCGCCGGCATGCAGCCACTGCCAGAGCTGCACGCGCGCGATCTCGGCGGTGGCGGCGTCTTCCATCAGCCAGTGGATCGGCACGCAGCCGTTGCCGTCGAGCCACGCGGCCAGGTATCGCACGCAGACCTCGACGTTGCTTTCGAAACCGGCGCGACTGATCGACCCGAGTGGCGGGGTGACGAGATCGTCGCGGGTGACCAGCACGTCCTCGCGCGTGAGGTGCTTCTGGTGCGCCCCGGGCATGCGCTCGTCGAAGACGGCCTGCGCCAGCGGGATCAGCGCGGGATGCGCGACCCAAGTGCCGTCGTGTCCGGCGGTGACTTCGCGAAGCTTGTCCGCGCGCACCTTGGCGAGCGCGGCGGCGTTGGCGTCGGCATCGGTAGAGATCGGGATCTGCGCCGCCATGCCGCCCATCGCATGCGCGCCGCGGCGGTGGCAGGTCTGGATCAGCATCTCGGAATACGCCCGCAGGAACGGCTGCGCCATCGTCACCTGGGCGCGCTCGGGCAGCACCTTGTCGCGATGGCGACGGAACGTCTTGACGTAGGAGAAGACGTAGTCCCAGCGACCGCAGTTGAGGCCGACGATGCGCTCGCGCAGCGCGTACAGGATCTCGTCCATCTCGAACGCGGCGGGCAGCGTTTCGATCAGCACGGTGACGCGGATCTGGCCGCGCGGCAGGTCGAGTTCGTGCTCGACCTGGGCGAGCACGTCGTTCCACAGCTGTGCCTCCTCCATCGATTCGAGCTTGGGCAGGTAGAAGAACGGGCCGCGGTCCTTCGCGGCCAACGCGCGGGCGTTGTGGAACGCGAACAGGCCAGCGTCGAACAGGCCGGCGGCCATGGGCTCGCCGTCTACTTGGACGTGCTTCTCGTCGAGGTGCCAGCCGCGCGGACGGACCATCAGCACGGCCTGCTGCGCGAACGGCTTCAGTGCGTAGTGCTTCCCGTTCGCCGCGGTGAACTCGAGCGTGCCGGCCACCGCGCCGCGCAGCGCCTGCTGGCCTTGCACGAGATTGCCCCAGGTCGGCGACGTCGCGTCCTCGAAGTCGGCCATGTAGACCTTCGCGCCGGAGTTCAGCGCGTTGATGACCGTCTTCGGGTCGACCGGCCCGGTGATCTCGACGCGCCGGTCCTGCAGCGCCGCCGGCAGCGGCGCGACGCGCCAGTCGGCGGCGCGAAGGTGGACGGTATCGGCGCGGAATTCCGGCAGCGCGCCGGCGTCGAAGTCGGCCTGGCGGCTGCGGCGGGTCTGCAGGCGGCGTTGGCGCGCGGACTCGAAGCGGCGGTGGAGCCCGGCGAGGAACGCGAGCGCGGCAGGCGTCAGCAGGCCGGCCTGCCCGTCGGCCGTGCCCAGCACCTCGATCCCGCGGATCCCGTCGCCCGACTCCATCAGCACTGCCGACATCGCGTCACCTCATGGCTTTCCCGTGTGAATGGACCATGCGCCGGCGTGTGGTATTTGACAAACAAGTTTTAACAATGCGATGTATGAGCAAATCGAATACACGCGACCCTCATGCCCAGGATCCCGGCCACGCCCCGCTTCGCCTACAAGGCCGACCGCCTCAAACCGCTGCGCGCGTTCTGCCAGACCGCCCGCCTCGGCTCGGTGTCGCGCGCGGCCGAGGCCATGTTCCTCAGCCAGCCAGCAGTGACACTGCAGCTGCAGGCCCTTGAGCGCGACCTCGGCGTGAGCCTGCTTGAGCGCAATGGGCGGCGACTCACGCTCACGCGCGAGGGCGAAGCGCTGTACGAGCTCGCCCGCCCGCTGGTGGAGGGTTTCGACAACCTGGACGCGCTGTTCCGCGACCGCATCCGCGGGCTCGACGCCGGCGAGCTGCACGTCGCGGCCGGCAGCTCGACCATCGTCTACCTGCTGCCGCGCATCGTCGAAGCCTTCCGCGCGCAGCACCCGGACATCCGCCTGATCCTGCACAACGTCACCGGCGCGCGCGGGCTCAACCTGCTGCGCGACGACGGTGCCGACCTCGCGGTCGGCTCGATGCTCGACGTGCCGGGCGACCTCGCCTACCAGCCGGTCGTCTCCTACGAACCGATGCTGATCACGCCGCCGGACCACCCGCTCGCGACCAAGCCGGACATCGAGATCGCCGACCTCTCGCCCTACGGCCTGATCCTGCCGCCGCAACGCCAGACCACGTACCGCATGGTGGACATGGTGTTCCAGCGCGCGCACGTGTCGTACACCGTGGCACTGGAAGTGGGCGGCTGGGAGGTGATCAAGCAGTACGTGGCGATGGGGCTGGGCATCAGCATCGTCACGGCGATCTGCCTGACCGAGGCCGATGGGGCGCGGCTGGCGTCGCGCTCGCTGTCGACGTTTTTCCCGTCGCGCAGCTACGGCGTGGTGACGCGCCGCGGCCGCGCGCTGAGCCCGCAGGCGCGCGCGTTCATCGAACTGGTTCGAGCGTGGGGCGCGGCGGCGACGCGCGCCGCCTGATTCGGCGACGTACTGCGCGGAGCGTATTGCACGCTTGGCGCTGCTGCCTACGTGGCGCGCAGCGGTGGCCACGCGACCCGCGCCGCGTCGACGCGCACCACCGAGTGACGCCCGCGCGCCTTGCCCGGTGATCGCCGGCCTAGCCTCGCAACAACCAGGGTATCGCCGCGAGGACCACGCCAACGATGACAAGCAGGGCGACGCTGGAGATGAAATAAGGCACCCCCATCAGCGCGATGCCGCATACGAGCGGCACGCCCGCGCGCTGCTTGCGGCCGTACATGGAGTAGCCGAGGCCGATCGAGCTGAACAGCACGCCGAGCAGCAGAACGGACGTGCTCATGCCCGCCCCATCGGGGCACCGCGGCCCTGCCGGCATGCCTTGCGGTGGATGCGAGATCGCGCCGCTTCCAGCCTCTTCAAATCCGCTTGGAGGTGCGGTCGCGGCCGACCATCGCCGGGATCGGTGCGGCGGTTCGGCGAGGCGGATGACTCGCACGAGGCGCAGTTCACTACACCGTCCCGCGATTCTTGCCCTGCCACGGCGCGTACCAGGCGCGGATGCGCCGCATGTCCGCGCCGAAATCTTCGGTCATGCGCCACAGGGGGCCGATGCCGATCACGCGGTCGGGGTAATGGAAATACACGGGCAGCACCGGAGCATCGGCGGCGCGCGCGATCTTCCAGAAGCCGCTTTTCCACTTCTCCACCCGCCGCCGCGTGCCTTCCGGCGCCAGCCCGAACCAGAGCGCGTCGGCGTCGCGCAGCATCGCCGCGGCCTGCTCGACCACGCCCTTCGGATTGCTGCGGTCGACCGGCAACACGCCCAGGCCGCGCAGGATCGCGCCGACCACGGGCACCTTGAAGAGCGTGTCCTTGCCGAGCACGCGGATGTCGAGCCCCAGTGCGAGCTTGGCGGCGAAGCCCCAGATACCGTCCCAGTTCGACGAATGCGGCGCGCCGATCAGCACGACCTTCGGCGCGTCAGGCAGTTCCCCGACCATGCGCCAGCCACCGAGCCGCAACACCAGCCGCCCGACGCCGCGCGTGAGGCGGTTCGGCGGCACCTGTGGCACGCGTGGCGGCATCCGCGGGACGCGTCCCGGGGCGCCTTCGTGTGCCGGATAGCCGTCGCCCATGCTCAATCCCAGTCCCGCGCGGTGCGGCCTTTCTTGATCGTACTGCGCCCACGCTTCGCATCGAGGCGGCGCTCCTTCGAGGCCCGGGTAGGTCGCGTCGCCACGCGCTTCTTCGGCGCCTGCAGGCTGGCTTCCACGAAGGCATGCAGGCGCTCGCGAGCATCCTCGCGATTGCGGTCCTGCGTGCGGAAGCGTTGCGCGCTGATGACCAGCACGCCGTCGCCGGTCAGACGCCGGTCGCGTCGCGCGAGCAGGCGTTCGCGAACGGGCTCGGGCAGCGATGGCGAATTCGCGACGTCGAAGCGCAGCTCCACCGCGGTCGCGACCTTGTTGACGTTCTGTCCACCCGGCCCGGCCGAACGCACGAAGCGCTCGACGAGTTCGTTCTCGGGTATCTCGATCGAAGGCGTCGGGCTCATGCGGCGTGATTCTAGGCAGTCGCGACGTGATCACGCCGGCGCGATGGCGATTTCCGCGCGTGCGCCCGGCCCGGCTGCAGCCGCGTCGACATCAGGGCGTGACCGGCATCGCATCGAACAACGCCAGCGCGGCGGCGAGTTCGCCCGCGGCCGGCGCATCGACCTTCATGGCGGCGCCGGTCGCCGGATGCACGAACCCGATCGCGCGTGCGTGCAGCAGCATCCGGTGGATGCCGCGCATGCGGAACGCGCGGTTGTGGCGCCCGTCGCCGTGGCTGGTGTCGCCGATCAGGTGGTGCGACACGTGCTTGAGATGCCGACGGATCTGGCGGAAGCGCCCGGTGCGCGGCCGCGCCTCGAGCCAGGCATAGCGCGACGTCTCGAAGCCCGAGCTGGGCGTGTCTATCTCGCACGTCGCCAGTCGGCGGAAGTCGGTGATCGCAGGCTTCTTTTCGGGCTTGCCGGGGCCGCCGTCGAGTGCATGGTCGACGGTGAACGCCTCGTCCGGCCAGCCGCGACAGACCGCCCAGTAGGTCTTCTCGACTTCGTGCGCCATCAGGCTGCGCCCCAGCGTCGACGCGCTTTCGCGGTCGAAGGCGAGCAGCAGGCAACCCGACGTCGCGCGATCGAGCCGGTGCACGAGGAACACGGGACGACCGAACTGCTCGCGCAGCCGGTCGGCGGCGAAGTCGCTCTCGCCCCGGGCGAGCGCGCTGTCGTGCACCATCAGCCCGGCGGGTTTGTCGACCACCGCGAGTGAATCGTCGCGGTAAAGCACGGGCAGGGCGAGGTCGGTCATGGCGATTCCGGAGCGGGCCGTCATTGTCGCAGGCGGCCGACGTGCGGGACGGGCCGTGCGCGCTCGCGGCCTGCCGCGGCAGCTGCCGGTTCATCCGCGCACGCGCGTCGGCGCTGGTGCCGCGCCAAGCCACGCGCGCGGCGATCGCTAGAATCGTGCGATGAACACGCGCCTGCCCGAGCTCGACATCGTCCGCGGCTACCTGACCGCGCTGCAGGACCGGATCTGCGCCGCAGTCGAGCACGTCGACGACAGCGCGCGTTTCGTCGAGGACGCGTGGACCAAGGATCCGGCGCTCGTGTCGCCGATCCAGGGCGGCGGCCGCACGCGCGTGCTGCGCGACGGCGCGGTGTTCGAACAGGCCGGCATCGGCTTCTCCGACGTGCGCGGCACCACGCTGCCGCCGTCCGCCACCGCGAGCCGCCCGGAACTGGCGGGCGCATCGTGGCAGGCGGTGGGCGTGTCGCTGGTGTTCCACCCGCGCAATCCCAACGTGCCCACCACGCACGCGAACGTGCGCCACTTCCGCGCCGAACGCGACGGCGAAACCGTGGCCTGGTGGTTTGGTGGCGGATTCGACCTGACGCCGTTCTATCCGTTCGACGAAGACGTGCTGCACTGGCATCGCACCGCGCGCGCCCTGTGCGCACCGTTCGGCGGCGAGGCGCGATACCAGGCGCACAAACACTGGTGCGACGACTACTTCCTGCTGCGGCACCGTGGCGAGACCCGTGGCGTCGGCGGGCTGTTCTTCGACGACCTGCACGACGACTTCGATACCGACTTCGCCTACATGCGCGCGGTCGGCGACGGGTTCCTCGACGCCTACCTGCCGATCGTCGAGCGACGACGCGACACGCCCTACGGCGAGCGCGAGCGCGAATTCCAGCTGTACCGTCGCGGTCGCTATGTCGAGTTCAACCTGGTGTTCGACCGCGGCACGCTGTTCGGGCTGCAGTCGGGTGGGCGCACCGAATCGATCCTGATGAGCCTGCCACCGCTGGTGCGCTGGGAATACGGCTACGTGCCGGCGCCGGGCACGCCGGAATCGCGACTGCAGGATTACCTGCGCCCGCGCGACTGGTTGACCGAGCTCGGCTGAGCAGCGGCGCGCGCCGGCACCGCGCGCAGGATGCAGGCCGCCGACGCCGCCGCGACCACGTGCTTGAGCGTGTGCCCGCTCACGACACCCGACATCGCGAAGATCTGTGCGTCGAAATGTTCCAGTGCCTTCGCCGCGGCATAGCCGACCAGCGCGAGCACCAGCCAGCGGGTGTCGAGCCATCGCGACGGTCGCAACAGCAGGATCAGCGGCACCAGCAACAGCGGCAGGAACTGGACGAGCACGTAGGGACGCAGGTCGCCCGCGCCAAGGCGTTCGGTGAGGTTCCAGTACGCCACCGACGCCACGCCGAGCAGCAGCAACGCGACCAACCCCAGTCGGCGGGGGTCCGCGACGACGCGCTCGTCGAGCAGGAGTGCGAAGAACGCCATGAAAGCGATCGTCATCGGCAGGCGGTCGCCGACAAGCGTGGCGTTGGACGGCGCCCAGTGATACGCGCCGGAACCCAGCGCGACGCAGGCGATGCCGATGCAAAGCGCGATGTAGCCCGCGCGCGTGCGACCGAACTCGAGCCGCGGCACACGTAGCAGCCCGTAAATCCCGACCAGCAGGAACGGCACGTTCGACAGCACGTTCCAGAAATTCGGGATGCCGGCGACGACGCGGCTGTCGGCGAAACGGTGGTAGTCCGGGTCCTGCGGGATCGGCCCGTGCAACGCGAGGGCGACGATCGCGGCAAACGTGGCGGCGAGCAGCAGCACGCGGGTCAGTACGAGTCGGGGCATGCGGCCGTTTCGACGGGGAATCCGGCATCGTAACGGCCGCTCGCCGGGGGTCGCCGACGGCGCAAATAAAAAGCCCCGCCGGCAGGGGGGGCCGGCGGGGCTCGGGAACGGGGTCTGGGGAGGGACCTTACGTTCCGGGATCACTCCAGGGGAGGGAGGATCAGCGTCGGACGTTGCATCCGGCGCAGGGGAATGAAAACACCCGAAACATGCACGCCAAGTGAAGGCTCCCGAGCGTCTTTTGAAAAATTCAGGCGCGATTCACCGTTTTCCCGCCGCTTGTCGGAGAAGCGTGATGCGTCGCCGAAAACCAAGCGGGCGTAGGCCGCGCGTGACCTGGAAGCGACGGCTTTGTCGTTCTGCCGCTGCCCCGTCTTGGTGCAGCCCCTCAGTGGGCCTGGTCCCAGTTGTGGCCGACCCCTGCATCGACCTCCAGCGGAACCTTGAGCTCGGCAGCCGCCGACATGCGGGCTTTCACCTCGTCGATCAGGTCGGGCACGAAGTCCTCGTCCACCTCGAACACCAGTTCGTCGTGCACCTGCAGCACCATCAGGGCGCGCTCGGCATGCGGCGCCAGCCAGCCGTGGATGTCGATCATCGCCCGCTTGATGATGTCGGCGGCGGTGCCCTGCATCGGCGCATTGATGGCCGCGCGTTCGGCGCCCGCCCGCAGGCCCTGGTTCCGTGCCGCGATGTTCTCCAGGTACAGCCGGCGCCCGAATACGGTTTCCACGTAACCCTGGTCGCGCGCCTGCTGGCGCGTGCGGTCCATGTATTCGCGCACGCCGGGATAGCGTGAGAAATACAACGCGATGTAGTCCTGCGCCTCGCCGCGCGAGATGCCAAGCCGAGTCGCCAGGCCGAACGCGCTCATGCCGTACATCAGGCCGAAGTTGATCGCCTTCGCCGCGCGACGTTCGCCCGGCTCCACCGTTTCGATCGTCTTGCCGAACACCTCTGCGGCGGTCGCGGTGTGCACGTCGACGTTCGACGTGAACGCTCGCAGCAGCGCCGGGTCTTCGGACAGGTGCGCCATGATCCGCAGCTCGATCTGCGAGTAGTCGCAGGCGACGATGCGGCGGCCTTCCGGCGCGATGAACGCGGTGCGGATGCGCCGGCCGTCCTCGGTGCGGATCGGGATGTTCTGCAGGTTGGGATCGGACGAGGCCAACCGACCCGTCGCCGCGCCCGCCTGGTGGAAGCTTGTATGCAGGCGATGCGTGCGCGGATTGAGCATCTCCGGCAGCTTGTCGGTATAGGTGCCGCGCAGTTTCGCCAGCCCGCGGTAATCGAGGATCAGCCGCGGAAGTTCGTGCTGGTCGGCGATCGCCTCCAGCGCTTCCTCGTTCACCGATGGCGCGCCGCTCGGCGTCTTCACCGTGGCGGGCAGCCCCAGTTCGTCGAACAGCAACGCACCGATCTGCTTCGGCGAATCCATGTTGAAGGTGCGGCCGGCGACCTCGGTTGCGCGCTGCTGCAGCTCCAGCATGCGTCGCGCCATGTCGGCGGACTGACGGCGCAGTTCGGCCGGGTCGATCATCACGCCGTTCGCTTCGATGCGTTCGAGCACCGGGATCAGCGGGATCTCGATGTCGCGATACACGCGATGCAGCGCCGGTTCGGCGGCGAGCATCGGTGCGAGCACGCGGTGCAGGCGCAGCGTGACATCGGCATCTTCGGCGGCGTAACGCGTCGCATCGTCGAGCGCGACCTGCGAGAACTTGATCTGCTTGGCGCCCTTGCCGGCGACGTCGGCGTATTTCACCGTGTCGTAGCCGAGGTATTTCTTCGCCAGCGAATCCATGTCGTGGCGGGTCGCGGTGGCGTTGAGCACGAAGCTCTCCAGCATCGTGTCGTCGCTGTAGCCGCGCACGTCGACGCCATGGCAACGCAGCACGTGGATGTCGTACTTGCCGTGCTGGCCGAGCTTCTTCTTCGACGGATCCTCGAGCAGGGGCGCCAGCGCGCGCAGCACGTGGGCCCTGTCGAGCTGCGCGGGCGCGCCGGGATAGTCGTGCGCCACCGGGATGTAGCAGGCGCGCCCCGCTTCGGTCGACAGGCTGAGCCCGACGAGATTCGCGCAGAGGGCGTCGAGCGAATCGGTCTCGGTGTCGAAGGCGAATTCGTCGGCCTCGCGCAGCTGCGCGATCCACGCATCGAGGCGTTCGGGCGTGACCACCATTTCGTACTCGCCCGGGGCGGACAACGCCGGATCCAGCGCAACCGGCATAACCGCCTGCGCCGCGGTGCCGCGGCTGCCCGCTCCGGCGGGCGCGGCGGCCACTTCGCCGCCTTCGAGGTCGCGCAGCGCCTGGCGCATCTCGTAGCGGGTGAACAGCTCGCGCAACGCGTCGTGATCGCGCTCGCGCAGCACGAGGTCCTGCGGCGCGTGCGGCAACTCGCAATCAACCTTGATCGTCGTCAGGGTGCGGTTGAGCGGCAGGCGATCGAGCACGCGCGCGAGGTTCTCGCCGATCTTGCCCTTGATCGCCGATGCATTCGCGACCACGCCGTCGAGCGTGCCGTATTCGGCCAGCCATTTCGCCGCGGTCTTCGGGCCGCACTTCTCCACACCGGGAATGTTGTCGACGCTGTCGCCCATCAGTGCGAGGAAGTCGATGATCTGGTCCGGGCGCACGCCGAACTTCTCGATCACGCGCTGCGTCGTGTCCAGCCGGCTGCCACTCATGGTGTTGACCAGCGCCACGCCGCGGCCGTCGACCGGATCGCGCACCAGCTGCGCGAAGTCCTTGTCGGAGGTCGACACGGTGACGTCGAGCCCTTCGTCGAAACCGCGCAGGGCGAGCGTGCCGATCACGTCGTCCGCCTCCACGCCCGGCTCGCGCAGGATGGTGATGCCCAGCGCATGCACGATGTCGCACAGCGGTTGCACCTGCGCGCGCAGGTCGTCGGGCATCGGCGCGCGGTTGGCCTTGTACTGCGGGTCGAGGTCGTCGCGGAAGGTGGGGCCGGAATCGTCGACCACGTATGCAACGAAATCGGGCTTCTCGGCCAGCACGGCCTTCAGCATGTTGACCACGCCGAACAGCGCGCCGGTGGGTTCCCCTTGGGCATTGGTGAGCGGCGGCAGCGCATGGAAGGCGCGGTAGAGGTAGCTGGAACCGTCGATCAGCACGAGTTTCTTCATGCGTCGATTGTAGGCGGCGCCTGTCGCCCGGCCTGAGCCTGCCTTTCACGGCAGGCGGCCGTATGCTGGCAGCCCGACCGGAGCCCGACCATGCCTCGATCCGCCCTGCTGCTCGGCCTGTGCATGCTCGCCGGCTGCGCCAGCCTGCCCGCCGATGATCCGACGCTCGCCCTGCACGATGCGCAGGTCTCCACGCGTTCGCTCGACAACGGCGACGTGGTCTCCGAGTACCGCGTGGCTGGCCTGTTGCGCGTGGTGAAGATCGTGCCCCGGGGCGGCGTCACGTATTACCTGACCGACGACGATAACGACGGCCGCCTCGACCATCGCCGCGGCGATGGTCCGGTCACGCCGGTGCAGTACAAGATATTCGGCTGGTGAATCGGCGGGGCGGCCGGGCCACGAGGCCGCCGGCCCCACAACATCCCGTTACGGACCAATAGGAGTCTTTGCATGAGCGCTGTCGTCGCTGCCCCCCGCCCCCGTTGGACCGCCCTCGCCTGGGTCGCGCTCGTCGCGGGCTGGGCCTGCCTGCTGCTGCCGGGCCCGCACGTACTGCGCGCGGTCGGCATCGCGCTGGTGGTGGTCGGGCTCGTACTTTCGGCATTGACGATGGCCCGCGGCGGCACCCGCGCGGGGATCGCGCCACTGGTGGCCGGGCTGCTGGTCACCCCGCTGGTGTATTTCGGTGGCGCGAAGCTGCTTCCGGCGCATGACGCGGCCGTGGCGACCGGCGCCCCGTCGATGACGTCGACCACGGGCGCACCGCGTTCTGCGCGAGCGCGGCGACTTCCGCAT
>NZ_VTRV01000074.1 GCF_008274655.1 Cognatilysobacter lacus
TGCAAGGCGCATGGCGGCGTCAGGCCGGAGCCGGCGTGGCTGCCGCGCCCGCAGCAGGACGCGGCGGCGCGTTGGGGTCGACCGGCGTCGAATTGCCCTGGATCGCCGCGATCATCGCGGGCGATGCCAGCTTGTCCATCGGGAAGTAGTCGCTCTTGAAGTTCACGCGTACTTCGCCGGTCAGCTTGGCCTTCATGTCCTGCTTCGACTCGGACGACTCGTCGACTGATGAAGACACCGTGGTCATGTGCCGCTGCACGTTCTCGTTCACCGAGCCCGCCGCGCCCCAGCCGAAATGGACGCCGGCGGCGCTCTTGTTGCGGTTGTAACTCGACTGCGTGTCGGTCAGCCCCGCCTGCGCGTCGCGCATCAACTCGTCGCTGGCGCGGAAGTCGAACACGACTTTAGCGTTGATCTGGCCGTCGGTGACCACGATGCGATTGATGCCGAGGATCACCATCGACGACAGCAGCTGCTGGCGGCTGCGCGCCATCTGCAGGCGCGCGGCCTGTACGAAGCGCGCCTCCTGCTCGGCGTCGGAAATGTCGGTGACCGGCTGCGCGAGGCCGATTTCGGCATTGATGCGCGCCATTGCCGCGTCCGGGTCGTCGACGTCCTTCATCGCCAGCATGTTGCCGCCGCCGTCCGGGTTCTTCTGGACGCGCATCGCGTCCGGGAACTTGCCGGCAACGTAATCACGCGCGTTGTCCAGGCTGATGTTGTCCTGGGCGAAATCGTTGACCGACTGCGACACCGACTTCAGCAGCTCCGCGTATGCGCGCATCTGCTGGATGGTGGCGTCGACGATCGCCTGGAACACGTTCTGGATCAGGCCGCCGACGAACTTGGGGAAGTCGACAGCTTCCATCAGCTTCTTGGCGTTTGCGCCGAGCTTGCTGGTGGACGCATCGACGAAATCCGCGCCCGCTGCAACGCCGATCTTGTCGGACGCTTTGTTCTTGGCCTTCTCGACGGCGTCGAGTGCGCGCACATCGGCGCCCTGCGCACGAACAACGGGCGCCGACGCGGCTGCCGGAGTTCCGCGCGCGAGCACGCCGCCAGCGGGACCCAACTCCTGGCGCGCGAGGTCGTCGGGGTTAGCCATGTACGACGCCACGCGCACCATGTTGCGCGCGATCTCCTGCTGTTCGTCCGGCGGCAAGGCGCGGAAACCCGGTGACGACTGCAGCAGGCGCCGCACGTGCGGGCGCACCACGTCGAGCGTGGCATCGCCCAACCAACCGGGTTCGCTGCGGGGAAGGCGTGGCGCGACGGCGGACATGGGAAGGCTCCGTTGCGGAATCAGGCGGCGGGGGCCGGCGAAGGCGCGGCGGCAGGCGTCGAGGGCGCGCCGCTCGCGGGTCGAGCGGCAAGCGTCTTGACCATGCCCGGCTGGGCATTCATCTGGATCGCCGCGATGGATTCGGGATTGGCCAGTTTCTCGAGCGGCAGGTAATCGCTCTTGAATTTCACTTTCATCGTGCCGGCGAGCGACGCCTTGGCGGTGAGCTGCGCGTCGCCCTGGGTCTGCGTCACGGACTGCAGCGTGATCAGCGGCTGGCTGACACTCTTGTAGTCACCCTTGGTGTAGAAGCTCGCGTCCCGGCGCTGTTCGACCACGCGTCCGTCAGGCATGCGCGTCATGGTCGTGCTGGGGCCGCTGCGGACGATGGCACCGTTCGCGACTTGTTCGGTATTGACGCTGGCTTCGCCGTAGTCGAATGCCTGCGCGGTGTTCTTGAACTTGAAGTTGTCACGCGCCTGGAAGTCGTACATCACTTTCGCGGTCAGCTCGCCGTCAGTGACCACGATGCGGTTTATCCCGAGCATCACCATCGTCGCGAGAAGTTGCTGCCGACCGCTGGCGATCTGCGTGCGCGCCGCAGGCACAAGCAGGGCTTCGGCGAGTTCGTCATCGAGCGATTCGATGGGCTTTTCCAGCGGCAGCGACTGGTTGATGCGGGCGATCGCCGCGGGTTCGTCGATGCCTTCGCGAACGACAACACGGGGTTGCGGTGCCGCCGGCGCGTCCGCGAGCGAGCCGGAGCCGAACGCGAACGGATCGTCGCCCCCCGTCTGCAGCTGAAACACGTCGGGGAAGTTCTGCACCAGGTGATCACGACCCTGGTTCTGCGTGGTGTTTTCGTCGCGGAAATCGTTGAGGCTCTTGGAGACGTCGGCGACGAGCTTGGCGTACGCCTCCATCTGTTCGATCGACGACTGCACGATCGAATGGAACACGCCGTTGATCAGCCCGGCGCAGAACTCGGGAAAGTTGACCTGCTGCAGCAGCGCGCCAGCCACCGCCGCGCCTTCGCGAGCGCCCTGTGCGTCGAACTTCGGGGTCGGGGGTGGCGCGTGCGGGCTGCTGCCGTCGCCGGCCAGTGCCCGCACCTGCGGCGTGGGCCGGGCGACGTCGCCCCGCGGCGCGACCATTTCTTCGCCGATGCGCACCATGCCCTGCGCGAGGCTGCGCTGCGCGTCCGGCGTCAGCTGATGGAACGCCGGGCTTGCTTCCAGCAGGTTCCGCACGGCCTGGCGCACCGGCGTTCGCGCGTCGGTGGGAGGCGCCGGTGGCGTGTAGGTGCGCGAGCCGGGTGGAAACAGCGAGGCGCGGGCGGTGGACATGGCGGGCTCCGGATGGATCGGCGTGCGATGCAACGTCGCGTGCTTACGCGTGTGGGGTTCGGGGAGCAATCGCAGGCGCGGCGCTATGCAAGGGCGCGCGCGTCCTCGAGCGCGTCACGCATTTCGAATTCGATGGGCCGCACGTACAGGCTGATGCGGGCTGGCGACTGCGGGTTCACGCGGATGCTCAGCACCGAGAAGTGGCCTTCGTCGCCGGCATCCATGCCGAAGGCGTCGAGCCAGCGCGTGAGCGCGGCGAGTTGTCGCGGGCGCTCGGACAGGCCGAGTTTCAAAAGGTCCAGGAATCGCGAGGGAAGATCCGGAATCGCAGCCAGCAGCACTTCAAGCTTGAGTTCGGCGCCGTCCTGCGTGTCGCGCACGCCTACAAGCACGCCGCCAGCCGGGAGTTCGAATCGGCCGCCCAGTGCGACGCCGACGATTCGCATCAGGCTGGGCAGTTGGTGACCGATGCCGAGCCGGTTCATAAGCGGCCCGAGGGCAGCCACCGCCATCGGCCCGCGATGCAGGAACGTCACGCGCTGGCTGCCGGTGTCGCGCTTGCAGCCGATGCTGGTGAAGATCGGCATCAGGTTCGGCATTTCGCTCATGACCTGCCGGGTCAGGTTGGCCAGCCCCGGCGAGAGCGCGTCGATCTGCGTGGGAAGCAACTCGTAGTAGACCTTGGCCGCATACAGGCCGTCCTCGTCGAACGCGCTGCCGAACCAGGCGCCGTAGTTCATCCACGACAGCCCACCGAAACCACGCCATTCCTCGCTGCGTGAATCGAACCACTTCAATGCATCACGACCGAAGATCGGCGAAACGAGCCGTCGCATTTCGCGCGTGGCTTCGTCGCGACGCGCCATCGGCGTCGCATTCGGACCGAGCGGCTCGATGGTGAAGCGCAGCTTGCTTGGCTCGGTTTCGGAGAACGACGGCTCGTACGGCACGGCGCCCGGCGCCAGCGAGTTCTGTGCGTACGAGTAGTCGTCGTCGGGCAGGTAGAACGTGCGGTTGATCAGGTCGTCGAGGTACGGCATCGGATCGCGCGTTCCGAGCGTGCGCGCGGCCGATTGCAGGGACTGCTTTACGAGGTGCTTGACCGGCCGCGCAGCGGCCTGCCCGGGGTAGGGGGCGACGTTCATGGCAGGGCTCCGGAAGCGGTCATGTGGGTCACATCGCGGGCAGGCTCATGCCGGCCTGTTCGAGAATCGCGCGCGCCTCGGGCGGCAGGCCGTTGCCATTGCTCATCGGGCGGCTCGGGATGACGGGCGACTCCACCGATTGCGAGTACTGCTCGATGCTCGCTTCCTGCACGCCGCCGACGGCGAGCCACTGCTCGCAGGCCTGCACGAGGTCCCAATCGTTCGGGTCGACCATGGGCTGGTCGCTGCCGCTCAACTGCGGGCTGGTCAGCGCATTGACGCTGATGACTTCGCCATAGCGCCCGGACAGGCGATCGCTGTGGTTCGCCAGCCAACGGATGACCACTGCGCTCGCACGCGCCTGCGTGCGGTGCTGGTGCGTGTTGCGCAGGCCGCCCAGATAGTTCGAATTGATCTGGTCGATGAACTGCCACATGTCGCGCGCGCCGACGCAGCCGCGAAGTTCAGGGTCGGACAGCACGTCGCGGAACTCGAGGATGGTCTGCTGCAGCTCGGCCGCAGCGAAGCGCACGATTCCGAAGCTGTGCACCGAAAGGTTGGCCGCGAGGTCGCGACCCGCCTTGCGCACCTGTTCCTGCGAGACGGAAACGGGAACATTGGTACGCAGCATGCGATCGACGGAAAGCTGGCGGCCGAAGTTGGACACCGCGGCGATGAAGCGCAGCCACAGCTCCTTGAACTCGGGGTTGCCCGGGCCGGACGGGTCGCCCTCGTTGCGTCCGAGCACCTGCCGATACAGATCCAGGCGTTCGTTCTGCGTCATTCGCTCCGACGACTTCTTGAGATAGCTGTAGAGGTAGTCGCCGGCCTTGCCGCGGCTGATCGGCAGCAGGCCGGTGCGGAACAGGTCGACGCACTTCTCGACCACCTGGAACATGTTCATGTCTTCGCAATGCGCCGCGAACGCAACGGCCTGCGCGCCGAGCAGGTTCTCGCGCACGGCGACCTGGTCGGTGGCGTCGTCGAATTCGGGCAGCGAGATCTCCGTCGAGGAGATCGGCGCGCCTTCGATCACGCCGGACTGCATGTCGTAGCCGTTCTGGATGCGGCTGGCGAGCCAGGGATCGTTCGCGGTGACACCGTTGGCGGCCATGCGCCTGACCAGCGCGGCCACGTTGCGCGCCGACAGCGCGCAGACCATGTCCTTGCCGTTCGGCCGGAAGGGCCGGTCCGTGCTGACCGCGTCGCGGCGCTCGATCGGATTGTCCCCGGGCCACTCCGAACCGAGGATGTCGGCGTCGATCAATCCGGCGTCGATCTGCGACTGCAACGACACTTTGTACTGGTCGGAGAGCTGCGCGAAGGCGGCGTCGAACAGCGCCCGGTTTGCGCGGTACTCGCCCTGCGCGGTGCTGACATCCCGCACCAACGCGCCCCGGTCCCGGGTCGGGTCGACGTGGTTGTCCAGTTGCAGCAGGCCCGCGATTCCCGCCAGCTCGCGTTCGCCTTCCTGCAGTGGCTTCAGCAGGTTTGCGGGGGAACGCTGACTGCCGAGAAGGCCGTACTCGTGGACGAACTCGTTGGCGTCGGCCAGCTGGTCCCACGGTCGCTGCGTCACGGTTTCCGCAACGACCCGATAGAACGGGTCCGCGGTCAGGTCGCTCGCAAGCGTCTTCTTGATTGCGGCGTACTCGCGCTGTTGCGCGGGACTCAGGCCCTCGAGGTTCTTGTTCGCGAGGATGGATTCAAACTTCAGCTGGCGTCCGCGCAATTCCTCACGGGTCTTGTGCTCGCGCTCGCCGAGATCGACCAGCAGGATGCGGTTCATGGCGGTTCTCTCGTCGTGGTGTGTGTGGGTGCTGCGGGATGCCCCTGTCGCGGCTGCGGCCGCATCGGGCAGGGGTGTGGGTTCTGGTCGCGTCGCGCTTCCGTCGGGCGATGCACCGCGGCCGGGCGCAGGGCGGCCTGGGCGGGCGTCGCCATTGGCGCTGCGCATCTCGGATGCGATGCGTGCTTTTTCCGTCGCGGACGAACCGGCCTTCTTCGCGCGTGCCGTGCTGCCGTCGCCGGATGTCCCGCGGCTTCGTTTCGAGCCGGGCGCCGCCGTCTTGCCAGTCTTCTTGGTAGCCATCGCAGTGTCCTCGGGCGTCAGGCCGCGGCGAGCGCGGGGGAAGGCTCAGTCCGCGTCTCGCCGGCATCGGCGTCGCGCAGGTTCAGGTCGATATCGTCATCCAGTGCGTTCAGTGCGGCCGCGGCGTCCAGCACGCCATGGCCGCAGCCGGTGATACCCGGATGGCCGAATGGCCGCGCGCTCGCCGTGAGCAGGCGCTTGCAGTCCTCGCCGGTCAGCGGCCAAGCGCGTCGCTCGGCGCGCGATGCCATCAACGCGCACACGGCGGCCACGAACGGGGCGGCGAAACTGGTGCCGGTGGCACGCTGGTAGCCGTCGAGGCTGCAGGTGACGATGTCGCGCCCGGGCGCACACAGTGCGACGTGCGCGCCGCGCGTGCTGAACGACGTCGGTTTCAGCGACTGATCCACGGCACCGACGGCGATGACGTTTTCGTGTGCCGCGGGATAGAACCGTTCTTCGAGCCCGGAGTTCCCGCTGGCGGCGACCAGGATCACGCCGCGGGCCACCGCGTAGCGGATCACTTCCTCGTGCGGCCGCGGTGCATCACCGGCAAGCAGCGAGTCCGGCGTTCCGAAGCTCATGTTGATGACCTTTACGCCGAGGTCGATCAACCGTTTCATTCCGATGTCGATGTTATCCAGCGCACCTACGCCAAAGCGCTTGCCATCCGGGCCGACGGCGGCCCCGAGCACGCGTACCGGCGTGAGGCCGCAGAGGCCGGCGCTGCCGACAGGCATGTCGGCGCCGCGCGCAACGAGGATGCCGGCGCAACCGGTGCCATGGCCGACATCGTCGTCGGCACGCTGGCCGCGCTGGCGGAAGTCGCCGACGAGTGTCAGTCCGCCGACGGCGTCGGGGTCCAGGTCGACGCTGTCGAAGCCCGGCCGCACGCGTGCGGCGAGTTCGGCGTGGTGCAGGGCGACCCCGGTATCGGCGAGCCCGACCAGGATCGCCGGGTCGCCCGGTTCCAGCTGCAGCGCTTTCGGCAGGCGGATAAGTTCCTGTGCGCGCGCGGCATCGCCGAGGTGATGGGCGTCGCTGGGTACTGCGGGCGAGTCGAACGGCACGTGGCACAGATGGTCCGCGCTGACGCGCTCGACCATGGGCAACTCCGCCAAGGCCTCGAGAAGCGGCCGCATGCGGTCCCTGTCGCGCACTTCGACACGCAACACCCGCGCCACGCCGCTGAGCTGTTCGACATCGTCGAAGCGTCGGGCGCCGACGACGTCCCGCTCGGCGCGACGCACGCGCGCACTGTGCAGCCGTGTGACCCGCATGGCGCCACCGTGGTGGCGCAGAAGGCGATCGATGATGCCGCCGTCGACATATTCCGCCGGCGACGTGCCGAAGCCGTAAACCGCGCGCAGGCCGGGCACGTGTTCGGGCAATTCGCCGAGTTTCAGCGTGAGCAACAGGCGGCCCGGAACCGTGCCCGCGTTCATGGCGCCGTCTCCCAGCGGCCGAGTTGCCCTTCCGCTAGATGCACGCGGGCCGACTCGCCATCGCCGAAGTCGACCTCGGCCTCGCAACCCAGTTGCATCGCCATCGGCGCAAGCACGATCTCTCCGTCGCGCGCGGCGACGACCGGTACGGCGCTGCCGGCGGCACGGACCACCGGCAGCCGACCGCTGCGCAGGCCAGGAGCATTGAGGTGCACGCGATCGCCGTCGCCACTGCGATCGACACGCGTCACGCGTGGCGCCGCGGCCCGCAGCATCGCCTGCTGCAGACGGTTGACCGGCATGCGCGACAGGCGGGCGATGACGTCCGCGCCGGCCGTGGCCTTGAGTTCGTTGAGCTGGGTGATCGTGCGCACGCCGATGCGTTCGAGGCGGCGCTGCTCGTCGTCGGAGATGCCGTCGCCGAGCGCCTCCTTCAGGTTGAACTTCGGGTCCTCGGCTTTGAAGTCGACTGCGTTCTCCTCGACCATCGCCTTCGTGATCGTGGTCAACGCGAGCCTGACCGTGCTCGCCTCGGATTCGCCGGGGCCTGCGGGGCGCAGGAATACTTCGTCGTCGACCATCTGCACGAACGCGCGCAGGTCGATCGAGACATCCTTGACCGCGAACGTGAGCGGCATGCGTGCCACGCGGGCCTTGATCGCCATCGACGCCTGCGCCTTGTCCAGCTGCTCGGTGAGCGCCTGGATGAACAGGTCGAAAGGCACGCCCGACTCCTGCACCAGCGGCGGCATCTGCGCGCTCATGCCGCGTGCTCCGGAGATACCGTTGCGCCTTCGGCGCTCCAGCCGATCACCAGTTTCGACGGGCTGGCGATCCAGGCATCGACGCCACGCTGCCGGGGCACGTCCGCAAGCAGTACGCAGCCGCCGCCGCGGAACACCGGGCGCAGCTCGAGTGGCAACGTCATGTCGACGTTTGAAAGGCGCACGCCGCCCTGCAGTTCGATGGCGTTGACGCCGTCGTGCAGCTCGTCAAGAAGGCGGTGCAGTTCGCGCAGCATCACACGCCTCCCGTAGCCGTTGTCGCGGTTGCGGCGGGCGCCGTCGGCGCGGCCGGTGTGGCGGCGCGCAGCGCGGGCGCGTGGCGTTGCACCAGCGATGCCTTGACGGGGTCGACCAGCTTGTCCAGCGGCATCGTCTCGCTGACGAAGTTGAGCTTGACCTCGCCGAACAGGTCGGCGCGCACGCTAGATTCGTTCTGCGCGTTGACCGCGAGCGTGGAGACCATCGTCGAGCTCTGGCCGGAATAACTCTGCGAGCCGCGCTCGCCCCAGTTGTTGACGGACTTCGGATCGCTCGACGTCGCGTACTGCACGCCGGCGGCGTCACGCGCGGCCGCCCGGAACATCACCTTGGCGCTGATGCTGCCGTCGCGTACCGCCACGCGGTTCAGGCCCATCAGCACCATCGTGGACAGCAACTGGTGGCGCTCGGCACCGATGTTCCTGCGCACCTGCGGCACCACGCGCTGTTCGAGCAGCTCCGTGGTCAGCTCTTCGCCGTCTGCGCCGTAATCGGAGAGCCACGCGGGCTGCAGGTTCTCCGCGCGCGGCGCGACCTGCGGTTCGTGGCGGTCGGCGCCGTCCGGCAGCAACAGCGCGACGTCGCCCGGATAGCGCGTCGCCAGCCAGTCGCGCGCCTGGTTGATGCTGACGTTCGCCTCCGTGAATTCGTCGACGGTCTTGGCGCAGGCGCTGACCAGGTCCGCATAGCTCTCCATCTGGCGGATCGATGCATCGACGATCGCGTCGAACGTGCCATGCACCAGCTGCGCGACGAAGCCCGGGAAATCGATCTCATCGACCATCGCACCGGCGCGGCGCGCGATCGTTTCGCTGGCCTGCGGCTTTGCCGGCGTCGTCGGCGTGGCCGCCGGCGCATCGGCGTTCGCAAGTGCGTACGAGGGCGCGATGCGACCCTGCGGGTCGCGCGACATGCCGGGCGGGAAGATCCCGCCGCGGCTGGCCGTTCCATTGGTGGGGCGCGCGGACATGGCGTGTCAGGCCGCCAGGCTCGTATCGGTCCAACGATTGCTGCGCTCGTAGCGGCCGTTGCCGAGCAGGCGCAGGTCGATGCGTGCAGCCGGCGCGCCCTGCGCGAGTCCGCTGAAGCGCACGTCGATCCGCACGGTCAGCGCGGCTACGCCGTCGGCATCGGGTGCGTCGTCGATGCGGGCGGTGACGTCGACGCCGTAGCCGAGCTGCGTCGGGGTGCCGGCGGTGATGGCGACGTCGCCCACTGAGCCGTCGACGTCGCTGTGGAAGCGCACGGTCAGTGGCAGCGGCGCGGCGTGGCCTTCGAGCGCGGGCCATTCCCCGAGATCGATCACCACGTTCGTGGGCTGCAGCGTGCTCGCAGCTGGAGCCGTGGACTGCGGGGCCTTGCGACCTTCCAGCTGGTCGAGCGTCCAGCGGCTGCCGGCGGCACTGCCGCGCACCACGCTCATGCGCGTGCCGGGTACCCGTGAGGGTTCGATCGCTTCGGGCGTGGCATCGCCCAGCGCCAGCCCACGGGACGGCGGCGGGGCGGCCAGCCGAATGGCCGCGCTCGCGCCAAGCGACTGCGATTGCGCCGCAGCGGCGGGCAGGTGCAGCACGCGCCAGTTGCCGTAGTCGGGCTCGGCCATGTTGCCGAAGTCGGCGGCGAACGCCTCGAACGGCATCCAGCCCTCGTGGCCGCGATTCGGCGGGTTGAACGCCACGGGGTCGTTGTCGAACGCGGTCGTGGTGTCCCAGGGGTTGAGGACGTAGACCTCGGTGGCCGCCGGGTTGGCGAGGTCGCCGCGGATGCCGGAGACGACCACTGCATGCGGCGCTCCGACGATTACCACCCACAACGGACCGAAGTCGCGCAGCCACTGCGACCACTGCGTCGGCGTGTGGAACAGGCTGGCGTTGGACGGCTGCTCGATCTCGCGGAAGCCGTAGTGGTCACGCACGCGGCGCAGCTGGTCCCAGCCGTAGGAAGTGGCCAGCGAACCGCCCGCCTCGCGGACGAAGGCCTCGGGGTCGAACGAGGCATCGCTGCGGAACGACTTCAGCATCGCCATCGACGCCGCCCAGCACGCGTTCTTGTCCGGCTGCGGCACCAGCGTGACGTGGTGTTCGGCGCCATCGGCCGACAGCGCGCGCGCTCCCGTGTACGCGAAGGTGGTGGCGCGGCCTTCGATCCAGTCGATCTTCTGCGGCGTGATGAAGCAGCCGCGGTTGACACGCGCGCCGCCGGTAGTCGAGTCGATCGGGCCGCGCGTCACATGCACGCCGCAGACGAAGGCCTGAAGCCCGTTGCCGGTGTCGCGGACGGTGTAGACAGGCGAGCCGCTGGCACCCGCCACGGCGAGGATGTCGTAATCGATGGTGTCGGGCGTGGCCTGGCCCTGCGCGTGCCCGCCGTGGAGGTGCTGCTTGTTGCGGTCGGCGACGGCGCCGAGTTCCGGATGCAGGTGCGAACCCGAGGAGTAGCCGCAGACCGCCAGCGGCATCGAGCTGGCCGGCGTGGCGTCGAGGAAACGGAAGAACGCACCGTTGGGCGCCGCGATCGGCGCGTTGTCGATGACTGCGAGGTCGTTGTTCCAATCGCCGTCGCCGGCGTATCGGGGCGCCACGCGCCACTGCGTCGAATCCAACGTCGCTTCGCCGAACGGCGCTGTGCCGGCACCGTTGCGGCCGGGCACGATCTGGACCGTGCTCATGCCGGACAGGTTGTGTGCGCAGGTCAGGATGCGGTTCGGCCCGATGTAGAAGCCGGTGCCCGTGTAGGCGGCGCCGTCGGGCGCGGTCATTCGCAGGTAGCAGATGGCCGAATGCGGGAAAGCCGAGGTGTCTTCCACACCCACGTACCACTCCTCCCGCTGCTGGCTGAAGGCGTCGTTCGTGCATTGCAGTGCTGACGCCGGATTCGAGGGGTCGTAGTACGGCGTGATCAGCTCCTGCGCGCGGACGGGCGCATTGCGCAGGCCCTGCGACGTTGCGGGAGCCGCGCCGGTCGAGCTGTTCTGCGCCTGGGCCTGCGCTGCCAACTGCACGCACTGCATGTAGGTGTCCCAGTCCCAGTAGGAGGACGGGCAGTCGTGGTTGTCGCCGGGCGTCGCTTCGATGTGGCCGATGATGTGGGTGCGATCGAGCGGAAGCCCGTACTGTGCGCACAGCCATGCGACGAGATGCGCGGAGGCCTGGTACTGCTCCATGGTCGGGGGCAGGTCGCGACGATTGAGCCGGTACGGCTTGTTGGCGTTGTGCTCGATGCCGATGCTGCGGCTGTTGGCCGTCGACGCGTGGTACGCGGTGTCCGCATTGCGGACCATCTGCACCACTTCGCCATCGCGACCGACGATGTAGTGCGCGCTGCTTGGCCCAGCCTGCTTGCCGGTGGCGGGATCGCGGCGTACGCCGTCCTGGAACCAGGCGATCGTGCCATCGATGCGCGGGCCGCCCGCGGTGATGTGGATGACGATGCGATCGACAACGGCGCCGGCGCGACGGCCTGTGTGGAAATTGCGCGGGTGTGCCGGCACGAATCGGCTGGCGCCGGGATAGTCGGGTGTCGGCGCGGTGAGCGCGCGCGTGCGCAGCGCCTGCGCCTCGGCGACGTCCGCTTCGACCGGTTCCGTCACCTGTTCGTAGGTGTCGGCAGCGTCGAAGCCGGTGTCGCCCGAATTTTCTGCGTCGTCCGACAGCGCGCGCGCGCCGAGCGAGAACGTAAGGGCCTGGCTCCATGCCGCCGCCTTCTGGCGGATCCACGCGAGCTTGGCCGGGGTGATACGGCATCCGAGGTTGGTGGTGTCGCTCGAGCCCGCGACGTGCACACCCACCAGGTGCGTGCAGGGCGTATCGCCGTTTTCGATGTAGTAGACGGGCGAACCGCTGGTGCCGCCGAGCGACTGCAGGTCGTAGTCGAAGGTTTCGTCACTGGGCAGGGTGCGGATGAAGCCGCCATGCATGTGCTGTTTGTCGGCATCGATCGTCGCGTTGACGATGCTGTCGATGACGCCCTGCGGATCCGAGTACGCCGCATAGCCGGACACCACCACGCCTTCTGGACGCGATTGCGTGAGTTCTTCGACCTGCGCGAAGTAGTTCGGCGACGCATTGGCGGCCGGCACGCGGATCAGCGCCATGTCGAAGTCGCGGCTCGACGCGTTGTACGACGGGTGTTTGACCATGTCCGCGGCGGTGACGCGGAAGCGACCGAACGGCTCGTTGGCACCGGCGGTGCCCGCACCGTTCTTGCCGGGGACGATGATCAGCTCGCTTTGGCCATCCACGACATGCGCCGCCGTGAGCAGCAGGTTCGGCGCGATGAAGAACGCACTCCCGTGCTGCGCGCCTTCGGGGCTGCCGTCGACGCGCCGCGCCTGGCAGATCGCGCTGTGCGGCATCACCGTCGTGTTTTCCACGCCGACCAGCCACTGCAGGCTTCCGGCGAAGAAGCCGATCTGCGTGCGCAGCGCGTCCAGCGGGTCGCTCGGGCTGTAGTAGCTGGATACGACGCGCATCGCGCGAGCCGGCGACGCCGTCGACGTGTTCGCCTGTGGCGGACGTTTCGCGGGGGCAATCGGGCCGAAGCCGTCGTCGTAACGGTCGCGCTGGGGTGCGCTCACCTGCGACCGTCCGTGTTGCGCGTAGGGCTCGCCGGGGCCGTTGGCGCGCACGCCCTGCGAGGTGACGGGCGCGGTTGGCGCGGGTGCAGCAGGCGCCGCGCTGGTTCCGGCAGTGTTGGGGGACGCGGCGGACGCCGGTGGCGGGGCGGCGGTCGCCGGTACCACGGCAGATC
>NZ_VTRV01000075.1 GCF_008274655.1 Cognatilysobacter lacus
AGCGCCGGCCCCGGCGGAGACCCGCCAGCCGGGCCCGGTCGTGCCGCCGCAGGGACCGGCGCCGGTGCTCGGCACCGATTACGAGGAAATCCCGGGCGGCACCCCGTGGCAGCCGGTCCCGGGCAAGGTCGAGGTGGTCGAGGTGTTCGGTTACGTGTGCCCGGCGTGCGCGGCGTTCGCGCCGACCGTGGAGCCGTGGAAGAACAAGCTGCCGGCCGACGTGGCGTTCCACTACGTGCCGGCGCCGTTCGGCCCGGAGTGGGATCCCTACGCGAAGTCGTTCTACGTCGCCGACCAGCTCGGCCTCGTCGACCGCTCGCACATGGCGTTGATCGACGCGATCCACGTCAAGAAGTCGATGCCGGGCGAAGGGGACACGCCCGACGAGCAGAAAATCGCGAACTTCTACGCGCAGTACGGCGCGAACCCGAAGCAGTTCTACGACATGATGCACAGCTTCGCCGTGTCGACGAAGGTCAACCAGGGGCGCCAGTTCATCCAGCGCAGCGGCGTGACCGGCACCCCGACGGTGATCATCGACGGCAAGTACCGCATCACCGGCGGCAAGACCTACCCCGAGGTGCTTCGCATCGCCGACCACCTGATCGCGCGCGAGCGTGCGGCGATGGCGGGCGGCGCGCAGCCGGCTGCCCCCGCCAGCGGCGGCTGACGCGAGCCCGTGATCCAACGCCGGCTCAAGCTTCTCAGCGCGAACATCCAGGCGGGCTCCAGCACGCGCGGCTACCACGACTATGTCGCGCGCAGCTGGTCGCACGTGCTGCCCATGGGCGACAAGCGCGGCAGCCTGGATGCCATCGCGCAGCTGGCGGGCGGGCACGACATCGTCGGCCTGCAGGAGAGTGACCCGGGCAGCCTCCGTTCGGGTTTCACCAACCAGACGCACTACCTCGCGCAGCGCGCCGGCTTCGCCTACTGGAGCCACCAGCCGAACCGGCGCATGGGCGGCGTCGCGTCCAGCGCCAACGGCATCCTCAGCCGCATCGAGCCCACGGACGTCGTCGTGCATTCGCTGCCCGGCCGGGTCAAGGGGCGCGGCGTCATGCTCGCGCGCTTCGGTCGCTGCGACACGCCGCTCACGATCGCGGTCGCGCATCTGTCGCTCGGCGCGTCGTCGCGGCTCGACCAGCTCAGCTTCATCGCCGAACTGCTCGCCGGAGACCCGCATGCGGTGCTGATGGGCGATTTCAACTGCACGATCGAACAACCCGAGATGGACCTGCTGTTCAAGCGCACGCGCCTGCAGCCACCGCCGCACGCGGTGCCGACGTTCCCGAGTTGGGCGCCTCTGCGCGCCATCGACCACGTCCTGGTGGGCGACGGCCTGCAGGCGCACGCGCGCATCGCGATGCCCGCGGCGTTCTCCGATCACCTGGCGCTGTCGGTGGAACTCGACGTGCCCGAACACTGCCTGCAGTGAGCGTCGACCGCGCACCGCGCGCCATCAGGAGCCCGCGATGACCGATCTGCCCAACTGTCCTGCCTGTGCATCGACGCTGACGTATTCCGACGGCGCGATGCTGGTCTGCCCGGAATGCGGTCACGAGTGGTCACCCGCCGCCGACCCCACCTCCGGGGACGCGCCCCGTGTGCACCGCGACGCAGTCGGCAACGTGCTAGCGGACGGCGATTCGGTCACGGTGATCAAGGATCTCAAGGTGAAGGGCGCCAGCGGCGCGCTCAAAGCCGGGACCAAGGTGCGCGGCATCCGCCTCGTCGACGAGGACCACGACATCGACTGCAGGATCGACGGCTTCGGCGCCATGAAGCTGAAGTCGGAGTTCGTGCGCAAGGCGTAGCTGCGGGTATCGCCCAGGTCGCCGGCCTCAAGCCCCGCCCGCGTCGCCAGCTGCCCGGTCCTCCTGCCCCAGCGCGATAGCCACGCGCCCGCGTAACTCGTCGTCGGCGAAGACGTCGCGCAGGAGCTTGAGTGCATGTTCCAGCCGCGGGCTTTCCGCCAGGCGCATGCGCTCGATCCAGCGTTTGGATGGCGTGTGGTCGGCCAGGTCGATGCCCGTCGCCTGGCGGATTTCCTCGAGCTTGCGAAGGCCCCGGCGCAGCGTCTCGCGTTCGCGTCGCAGCACCGGGTCACCCTCGGCGGCCTCGTCGCGAACCCGCTGCTGCCGTTCGAACTCGCGCCGATGATGTGACGCCAGGGCCGCGAGCTCGTCGGAATCGAAGCGTGCGCGGGCGCGCATGAACGAAGCGAGGAATGCACGCGTCAGCGGCTCCGGGTCGCGGGTGGCCGGCACGACGCGACGCCGGATCGCGCCGCCGGCCCCCAGCTCCCACAGTCCCCAGCCCACGGGCAGCTCGCCGTCCTTGACCACGCCGGATGCGGCGAGCACGCACCAGCGGTCGCAGTAGCGCGCGATGCGGTCGGCCTTGTGCGGATTCTTCAACTCGGCAAGCCAGTCCCCGCGCGCGCACTTGAACTCGAAACCGGTGAGCTCGAAGCCGCGTGACGCGTGCATCGACATGACCACCGCGTCGGCGCGCGAGCCGTGCACGCTGCCGGTGGCGTCGCGCACTTCGAAGACGGTGACGAATTCGTCGGCCGGATGCGCGAGCTTGAGCGCCACGCACAGGTCGTGGCTGGTGGTCTTCGACCCGCTCATGGCGACGGTTCGCTGGCAACGACGGACACGCGTATCTCGACGCCGGGGATGTCGAGCCAGTGTGGTCGCGCGCGATCTCAGCGGGCGCGACGGGGCGCGGACGCCTGATCCGGGTGCGCCACGGTGCGGCACATGCCGAGTCTCGAGGCCTCATGCCGGTTCAGTGCCGCGGCCGCCCGCGGCCCCACGAACACACTTCGGGTCTTGCGCCTGACCGCGCCGACCGCCGCAAAAGAAAACGGCCGGTGGATATCCACCGGCCGTTCCATTGCATCGGAGCGATGCGTGCTGCGGTTAGAACTTGTACTGCACGTCGACGTACCAGAAGCGGAACGGCAGGTCGTACGTACCGGCGTCGTAGCCGTTGAGCGAGCAGCTCACGCAGATCGGCGCGTCCTTGCCGAACAGGTTGTTGACGCCTGCCGACAGCTTCATGCCTTCCATGCCGAACGCGTGGTTCCACGAGGCCTGAACGTCGTGGTACGTGGTCGCGCCAAGGTGGGCGAACGGAACGAACTTCGGGTTCGCAACGGTCGTGCCGTTGGGCCCCGGGATCGTCAACGTTTCCGGGCAATTCGCAGCCGGCAGTTTCGCAGCGTTGGCGCAGTATTCGCGGACGGCGCCGACATAACGGATGTCCCAGCCGAGGTTCCAGTCGCCCATCTTCCAGCCGAGCTGCAGGTTGGACTGCCACGACGGGATCGCGCTGTCGTTGACCTCGATGCCCACCGCCTGCTGCGTCTGGTTGCCGTCCGTGTCGACCGCACTGAAGCCGATGGTATGCGTCGACTGCAGCGACGCCGTCAGCTGGCCCCAGTCCATCGGGCGGCTGGCCCAGTTCACCTTCACGTCGACGCCACTGGTGGTGATCGTGCCGAGGTTGGAGAGGAAGTCGGTCGGCGGATTGAGGTTGCCGCCCGCGCCGCGGGTGAAGCCCGAGCAGGCCGCACCGGAGATCGACCCGTCATAGCAGCCGTTGAGCAGGGCCTGGATGTCCGGCGCCTGGATCGCGTCGGTCACCTTGTAATGGAAGTAGTCGGCCTCGAAGTCGAAGCGCGACGCCCAAGCCGAGCTCCATGCCGGCGACCAGACGAAGCCGAGGTTGTAGTTCTTCGACTTCTCCGGCTGCAGGTTGGCGTTGCCACCCGTGAAGGTGGTGATCTGCGTGTTCGCCTGCTCGAACGTAGGCGACACGCCCGCCGCGGTGCAGCGCTGGCGGTACTGCGGGGCGCCGCCCGGCGTTCCGGTCGGGCCGCAGGGATCGACCAGGGTGGCGCCGAACTGCGTCAGGCCATACAGCTCGCCCAGGTTCGGCGCGCGGAAGCCTTCCGACCACGTGCCGCGAACAACGAGGTCCTGCATGGGCTGCCAGCGGAAGCCGACCTTGCCGGTGGTGGCGCCACCGAAGGTCGAGTACTGCGAGCGGCGGAGCGCGAAGTCGGTGCTGAACGTGGAGAGCCACGGCACCAGCATTTCCGCGTAGAGCTCATTGACGTGGTAGCTGGCCGAGATCGGCGCGGCGAACGAGTCCTGCGACTCGCCACTCTGGCGCAGCGGATCGGGGTTGAAGTCGCCCTGGTACTTGCGGTGCTCTGCGCCGACCGCGAAGCCGGCGTGGCGATCGCCGATGTCGAACAGGTCACCGGTCAGGTTGGCGCTGAACAGGTCGAGGACCTGCTTGCTCGCATCGCGCTGGTCGGTGGTGACGTAGTCGAACATCGCCTGCGTGATCGGACGCGCCTGGCCGCCGAACAGGTCGAGCGGCACGCAGCCCGGCACGGCGCGGCAGACGTTGACGTCGCCGAGCGCGAGCTTGAGCTTCGCCACGTTGAAGCCGTTCTGGAAGCGCTGCTCGGCCTTGTTCTCCGAGTGCACGTAGTCGACGTTCCAGTCGAGCGTGCGCGCACCCGCGTTGAACGCGCCGTCGAAGCCGAGGTTCACGTACCAGGTGTCGACGTCCTGGCTGAAGAGGCGTGGCCCGAGTTCGAGCGGACGACGTGTCACCCAACCGAAGTTGGTGGCGGGGTCGAGGGCGATCTGGGTCGGGTTGTACGGATTGTTCGCCGCGATGACGATCGTGTCGGCGATGCCGCCGGTGCCGGCGAACGGACCGACGAAGATCGGCTCCGGTGCTGCCTGGTTGCGCGAGACGCGGTTGTTGTACAGCGCCTTGGCGTGGAACGACAGGCCTTCGCTGATGTCGTAGCGCGTGCTCGCGAACAGCGACTTGCGCTTGCTCGGCGTGAGCAGCAGGTTGTACGGCGCGAAGTTGAAGCGGTCCGCGCCGCTCCAGTCGTGGTACGTGCCCGGCGCCGTCGTCGGGTTGCCGCCGTTGTAGTTCGGCGTCGCGCCGTTGTTGAGCGTGAGGTCGAACCAGTCGTTGCCCGCGGGGTCGCAGAAGCCGGGCGTGCCGGCGGTGGCGATCCGCGGATCGCAGAACGTCAGGCGGCCCTGCGGGGTCGCGGAGCTGCCCGCGCCGAGCCCGGCACCCGGGACGGGCATCGACGACTGCCCCCACGCGCTGGAGCTGATGCCGCGCTGGTCGACGAACGCCGCGCTGAACACGCCGCTGAACTTCTCGGTGCTGCCGCCGATCGTGATGTCGGCTTCGGTGTCGTCGCCGCCGTGGCCGTAGCTGCCCTGCTTGGCATGCAACTGCACGCCGTCGAATTTCTTCTTGGTGATGATGTTGACGACGCCGGCGATCGCGTCGGAGCCGTAGATGGCGGACGCGCCGTCTTCCAGCACTTCGATGCGCTCGACGATGGCAAGCGGGATGGTGTTGAGGTCGGCCGAGCCGCTCACGCCGGAGGCGGAGGATTCGTTGACCCAGCGGATGCCGTCGACGAGCACCAGCACGCGCTGGCTGCCGAGGTTGCGCAGATCGACCTGCGCCGAACCGGCGCCGATGCCGCCGCCGCTGGCCGGATAGCCGAAGTTGCCCGAAGAGTTGAACTTGGCGTTCAGCGCCTTGCCGCTGGCGGTGAGCTCCTGCAGGAAGTCGCCGATCGACGTCGCGCCGCTCTGGTCGATCTGGGCGCGGGTGATCACCGAAACCGGCTGGCTGGTGACCTTGTCCGACTGGCGGATGCGCGAGCCGGTGATGGTGACCGTGTCGAGCTGCTGGGGCGTCGCGTCCTGTGCGGCCGCAAGGCCCGGGACGGCAACAAGAAGGGACAACTGGATGGCTTTCGCCAACGTGTGTCGACGCAACGCTTTCATGAATTCTCTCTCCGTAAGAAATGCACAAGCAGGCCCCGCCGCTTTGGTTGAACGCGGCGTCACGGGGGTTGTAAACGTTTCATGAAATCTTCACAAGCGCCGGACTTCAGGGGGACTCGCGGCTGCCGATAAGCGGCGCGCCTGCGAGATGGCGGCGACGCCGGAAATGCCGGCCTGCCGACGACAGCGCGTTCAGATCGCCCCGCTATAGTCCCGGCATGCGCCTATCCGTCCCGCCGCTGCCCGCTGTCTCCGCGTTCGCCTTGGCGATCGCACTGTCCGGCTGCGCGCAGATGGCTCCGCCGGAGCGGGCCGCGGGCGCCTCGCCGCCGGTCGCTCCCGCAATGCCGACGCAGTCGTCGCGCCTGGATCCGCAGCTCGCGCGCGTAAAGGCGGCGATCGTCGCGGCTGAGTCCGGGGCGTTCGACGCCGGCGCCAACGCCGACCTCGCGAAGCACCCGCTTTACGGCTGGGTCGAATACGCCGGGCTGCGCCGCGACCTCGGGTCGCTGGACGACGCCCGCGCCGACGCCTTCCTGCGCCGCTACGGCGGCCAGGCCGTCGGCGAGACCTTCCGCACGCAGTGGCTGGGCGAAGCCACGCGTCGCCAGGACTGGGCGGCGTTCGACGCAGCGTGGAAGCCGACGATCAAGGACACCGCGCTCCGCTGCAGCTGGCTGCAGGCGGAGAACGCACTGGGCCGCGCGGACGCCAGCTGGACGCAGCAGGCGCAGTTGATCTGGCGCGCCGCCGGCGAATCGCTACCGTCGCAATGCGATGCGGTGTTCACCGCGCTCGATGCACGCGGCGGCCTGACCCCGGAACTGCGCTGGGAACGGTTCGACAAGGCGACCGAGGCGTGGCAGCCCAGCGTCATGCGCGCCGCCGCGCGCGGCCTGCCCGCTTCCGATGCAGCGCTCGCGAACGACTATGCGGCCTTCATGGAGGCCGTCAACGACCGCGCGCTGCAATGGCCGCGAACCGACCGCAGCCGTCGCGTCGCGTCGTACGCCCTCGCGCGCTACGCGAAGTCGGTGCCGCAGGACGCACAGGCGCAGCTCGACAGGTTCGGCCCGGCGCTGGGCTTCACCGAACTCGAGCGCGGCCGGGTGCTGTACCAGTCCGCGCTGTGGACGGCCTCGTCGTACGAGCCGGGCTCGGCACAACGGCTCGCGGCGGTGCCCGAGTCCGCTTACGACGACCGCCTGCGCGAATGGCGCGCGCGCGAGGCGATCGCGCGTTCGGACTGGTCGGCCGCGTTGACCGCCATCCGCAGCATGCGTTCGCCCCAGCACGACGACTCGCGCTGGCTCTATCTCGAGGGCCGCGTGGCCGAGAAGCTCGGCGATCGCGAGGCCGCGCAGCGTGCCTATCGCGCCGCGGCGGCCAAGCCCGAATTCCACGGCTTCCTCGCCGCCGACCGCCTCGGGCAGCCGTACACGCTGTGCCCGTGGATCCCCGGTGATTCGCCGACCGCGCGTGCGGCGGTCGGCAACGATCCCGCACTGCAGCGCGCGCTCATGCTCCACGACATCGAACGCGACGGCTGGGCGGTGGCGGAATGGAACGACGCGGTGTCGCGCTTCGACTCGATGCGGCGCATCACCGCGGTCGAGCTTGCGCAGCAGCACGGCTGGTTCGACCGCGCGGTGTTCTCGCTCGGCAAGGAAGACCCGGAAGAGCTGCGGCTGTACACGTTGCGCTTTCCCATCCGCCACGAAGCCACGATCCGTCGCGAGGCGCAGCGCAACGGGCTGGATCCGGCGTGGGTCGCCGCCGAGATCCGAGCCGAGAGCGTGTTCAATCCGAATGCGCGCTCGGGCGCCAATGCGATCGGCCTGATGCAACTCGTGCCCGCGACGGGCGCCTCGATGGCGGCGAAAGTCGGCGTGCCGTGGAACGGCGAGCAGAGCCTGTACGACCCCGATACCAGCATCATCCTGGGCACCGCCTACCTGCGCCAACTGCTCGATGGTTATGGCGACGGCAAGCCCTACTTCACCCTCGCCGGCTACAACGCGGGCCCGGCGCCGCTGGCGCGCTGGAAGTCGCAGCGTCCGGGCATGGATCCGGATCTGTGGATCGAGACGATCACGTACAAGGAAACGCGCGACTACGTGGCGCGCGTGCTCGCCTTCAGCGTGCTCTACGACTGGCGCATGACCGGCAACGCACTCCGCGTCAGCGATCGCCTGCGCGGCGCATTCGACGGCCAGCGCACGTCGTTCACGTGTCCACTCGCGAACAGGCCGGCCGCGCCGCAGGCGATGCCGCCGCAGGCGAGGCGCGGCTGAGGCATCCTTGCCGCATCGAAACTGCGGAGATCACCATGGGACTGCTCGACACGCTGCTCGGCCACGCGGGCGAGAAGGACATCACGGGCCTACATGCGGAATTCGGCCCGCTGCTCGCGAAAGACGAGGCGTTGCAGCGCGCATTCGGTTTCGTTCGCGACCTGATCGTGTTCACCGATCGCCGGATGATCATCGTCGACAAGCAGGGCGTCACCGGCAAGAAGACGGCCTACCTCAGCATTCCGTACCGCGCCATCGTGATGTATTCGATCGAGACGGCGGGCCATTTCGACCTCGACAGCGACCTGCGCATCTGGGTCTCCGGCCAGGCCGAACCGATCACGCGCGCGCTGGGTCGTGGCGCAGGCGTCCGCGACATCATCGCCATCCTCGCGCAGGCCACGCGCTGAGGATGCGCGTCTACCTCGTCGGCGGCGCCGTGCGCGATCCGTTGTTGGGCCTCGCGCCCGGCGATCGCGACTTCGTCGTCGTCGGCAGCACGCCGCAGCAGATGCTCGACGCGGGATTCAAGGCCGTCGGCCGCGACTTCCCGGTGTTCCTGCATCCGCAAACGGGCGAGGAGTACGCGCTCGCCCGCACCGAGCGGAAATCAGGGCGGGGCTATCGCGGCTTCGTCGTGGACGCCGACCCGTCGGTCACGCTCGAGGACGACCTGCAGCGTCGCGATTTCTCGATCAATGCGATCGCACGCGAGATCCGCGACGACGGCAGCCTCGGCGACATCGTGGATCCGCTCGACGGCGTGGGCGATCTCGAGCGACGCGTGCTGCGGCATGTCGGCCCCGCCTTCACCGAGGATCCCTTGCGCGTCCTGCGCGCCGCGCGATTCATGGCGCGCCTCGCGCCCATGGGCTTCGCGGTCGCACCCGAAACGATGGCGTTGATGCGCGAGGTGGCAGCGTCGGGCGAACTGGCCGAACTCACGCCCGAACGCGTCTGGCAGGAACTGCGGCGCGCCCTTGCCAGTGCCACGCCGTCCGCGTTCCTGCGCACGCTTCACGATGCGGACGCGCTTGTCGCGGTGCTGCCGGAGGTGGACGCGCTGTACGGCGTGCCGCAACGCGCCGAATACCATCCGGAAGTCGACACCGGCGTACACGTCGAAATGGTCTGCGACATGGCGGCGGCGCTCGCGCCAGGCGACGACGCGATCGGCTTCGCGGCGCTGGTGCATGACCTCGGCAAGGCCCGTACGCCGCAACACGTGCTGCCCAAGCACATCGGCCACGAGCAGGCGGGGCTGGCGCCGCTTCGCGATCTCTGCGATCGCCTGAAGGTGCCCGGCGCGCATCGCCAGCTCGCCGTCGCCGTCTGCCGCGAGCATCTGAACGTCCACCGGTTCGACGAACTTCGCGCCGGGACGGTCGTCGACCTGCTGCAACGCTGCGATGGGTTCCGCAATCCGCAACGCATCGCGCAGATGGCGATCGCCTGCGAGGCGGACAAACGCGGTCGGCTGGGGTTGTCGGACGTGCCGTATACGCAGGGTGCCGCACTGGTAAATGCGCTCGAGGTCGCGCGAGCGGTTCGGCTGGACGCCGACGCGCAGGCGGCGCTGCAGGGCCCGGCGGTCGGCGAGGCGTTGCGGTCTGCACGCATCCGGGCCGTCGCCCAGGCGACCGGCAAGAAACCCTGACGCGAGAGCCGCGGGCTCCCCTCAGTCGGCGATCTGCGCGAGCAGCTGCATCAGCACCGTCTGTTCGACCGGCTTGACCAGATGGTGGTCGAAGCCCGCCTGCGTGGACGCCAGGCGATCCGAGGGCAGGCCGTATCCGGTGAGCGCGATGAACACGCTGGGGCCGGCGTTGGCGTGTGCGCGGATATGACGCGCGAGTTCGTAGCCGGTCATGCCGGGCAGGCCGATGTCGAGCAGGTAGACATCATGTGGCGCCGAACGCTCGGTGACCCGCTCGAGTGCGGCCAGTGCCTCGGTGCACACGGTGACGCGGTGGCCCGACACGCGGAGCAGTTCGGCCAGCGTCGCGCCAGCATCCTCGTTGTCGTCGACCAGCAGGATGTCGAGCGCACGCGCGGCGATGTCGCGCGCCGTGCCGGGCTCAATAGATTCCGGAACAGCGGCCGACAGTGGAAGCGTCACGGTGAACGTGCTGCCCTGGCCCGGCCCGGCGCTGTCCGCTTCGACGCGGCCTTCGTGCAACTGCACGACGCTCTTGACCAGCGCGAGACCGACGCCCAACCCGCCTTGCGAGCGGTCCGGGGTGCGCTCCGCCTGCGTGAACAGGTCGAATACATGCGGGAGCAGTTCGCGCGACATGCCGACGCCATTGTCGCTGACCGCGACCACCGCGGACGGCGCGTGCGATGACAGGCGCACGCAGAGGTCGCCCGCATGCGGCGTGTACTTCGCGGCATTGTTCAGCAGGTTCGCTACGACCTGGATCAATCGCGTCCGGTCCCCTAGCACCACCAGGGGCTCATGGGTGAGGTCCAGGCGCAGCACATGGCCGCGCGTGTCAATCAGTGGACGCACCTGCTCGACGGCCGAGCGCACGACATCGCGCAGGTCGAGCGGCTCGCGTTCGAGTTCGACCAGCCCGCGCGTGACACGCGAGACATCCATCAGGTCGTCGATGAGGTCGCGCATGTGCGCGACCTGGCGCGAGATCACGGCGCTCGCACGATCGATCACCGCCGCGTCGCCGGGTGCCATCTGCAACAGGCGCGCCGCCGAGCTGATCGGCGCAAGCGGGTTGCGCAGCTCGTGCGAGAGCAGCGCCAGGAACGAATCCTTCGCGCGGCTGGCGTTCTCGGCGTCGCGGCGCGCATCGCGCTCGCTCTGCAGCAGCACTTCCTTGTCGAGCTCGAGCTGGTGCTGGCCGGTCACGTCGGCGACGAGCACCAGCCGGGTGTCGTTATCAAGCCGCGCGAGCCGGCAATTCAGGTGCAGCGCCGGCTCGAAGCCGGGCGGACTGAACGCGGTGGGCGCGGAGACGCCGTCGGCGGCGCACGACTCGCAGCGCTGCATGAGGGCGTCGAGCAGCGCCGTGATCCGTGGCATCGAGGCCGCGTCGTCACCGGTGCGCAGGATGCGGCGCATCTCGTCGTTGAGTTCCAGCACCTGGCCGTCGGCCGCGGTCAGCGCGATACCGACGGGCGCGGTGCGAAACACCGCCTCGAAGCGCTCGCGCGAGAGGCGCTCGGCATGTTCCGCCGCGCGGGCGCGCAGCAGCGCGTTGATCGTGGCGATCAGCACGCCGGGTTCGACCGGATGCGTGAGGTACGCATCGGCGCCGGACTCGAGGCCCCGGATCTTGTCCTCGTCACGCATGCGCTGCGCGCTCAGGTGCACGACGGGCACGCGCGTGTTGACGGTCCCGGCCCGCAACCGGCGGCACACTTCGAAGCCGTCGAGGTCGGGCAGGTTGACGTCGAGGACTACCGCTCCGCAGCCCGGGGCCAACGCGAGCGCCTGCACGCCGGTCGTGGCCTCGACCACGTCGATGCCCGCGGCGCGAAGGTAACGGACCGTCGCATATCGCGTTGAATTGGTGTCGTCGACCACGAGGATCGGCCGATTCGACTGGATCTGGCCGATCATGCGACCGCTTCCGCAAACGCTCCCGGGTCGGCCGGGGACAGCGACGGCAGCACCGCGTGGAACGTGGAGCCGACGCCCGGTGTGCTTTCCACCTCGACGCGTCCGCCCAGCAATTCGGCGAAGCGGCGACACAGCGACAGCCCGAGCCCGGTGCCGCGTTGGTTGCGCGAGCGCGCGGAGGCCAGCTGCACGAAGTCCTCGAACAGGTGGCCGAGATCCTCGGGCGCAATGCCGATGCCAGTGTCGGCAACTGAGAACCGCACCCACCCGTCAGCCTCGCGCCGCGCCGACACGGTGATCGTGCCTTCCTCGGTGAACTTGTATGCGTTCGAGATGAAGTTGCGCAGGATCTGCGCGACCTTCTGGTTGTCCGAATACATCGGCGGCACGTCTTGGGGTTCGCGGAACACCACGGCGACCGCGCCTGCAGTGGCGATCGGCCGGAACATGCCGCGGAGGGCGGAGAACAGGTCGATCAGTTCGAACCAGTCGGGCGAGACGGTGATACGGCCGGCTTCCACCTTCGCGAGGTCGAGCAGGTCGTCGACCATCTCGCTGAGTTCCGCCGCGGCTTCCTGGATGAAGCGCACCTGCCGCTCCTGCTCGTCGGAGAGCGGCCCGTCGAGCCGGTCGACGAGCAGCCGGCCCATGCTCTGGATGGAGACCAGCGGCGTGCGGAATTCGTGGCTCATGTACGACAGAAACCGGCTCTTGAGTTCGGAAACCTGGCGCAGCTGTTCGGCCTGGTCGTCGAGTTCCGTATAGAGCGCCACCACGCCGTTGTTGGTTTCGGCGAGCTCGGCGTTCAGCGCGTCGATCTGCGCGCGCGCATCATCGAGCTGGCGACGGACCCGATCGTTTTCGTCAGTCATCGCACGCCCCCCACCTCGACCACGACCACCGTTGCATCGTCGCGCACGCGTCGCGCATCGCGGAACAGCACGCCGGCCACCACCTGCGGATGACGCGTGCGCAGGCCGGGATAGGCATCGAGCGACCAGCGCGCCGAAAGTCCATCGGTATGCATGATCAGCAGGCCGCGCGAAGCCTCGCGCCGGTTCTCGCGGACGGCGGGGCAAGCGACGCCGAGCGTTCCGTTCTGGCTGGCGAATCCCTGGCCTACGTGCGCTGCGAGGGATACCGCGACATTGCCCACGCCGGCCTGCACGAGCGTCGGCGGCGTTTCGCGCAGCACCACCATCGCGCAGCCCGCGCCGCGCGTGCCGTGGCAGCGACGGTGCGCGTCGGTCAGGCAGCGCACCGGGTCGTCGGGGCGCTCACGGTGCGCGTCGAGCACCGGCCTTAC
>NZ_VTRV01000076.1 GCF_008274655.1 Cognatilysobacter lacus
GGGCGTCGAGGAGCAGCGCGTCCCGGTGGTAGTGCGCTTCGTGCGGCCACCGCCGCCGTTGGGGGACGGCTACCGCGTCGATGCGCGCTTCGTGGTGTGGCGCGGCTCCGTGCCGTCGCTGCCGGTGTCCGCGCTGTTTCGCGACGGAACGCGTTGGGCCGTGTATGCGATCGAGGACGGGCGGGCGCGCCTGCGCCACGTGCAAGTGGGCCACGTCGGCGAGGACCGGGCGGAGATCCTCGCGGGTCTGCGCCCCGGGGCAGTGGCGATTGCGTATCCGGGCGACTCGGTGCGCGAAGGCAGCCGGGTGGCCGCGGGTGCAACCGTCGAGAGATGAAGCGTGGGAGGCGCGCGGCTTCGATGCTTGATGCCCGGCAACGCGAACCGCGCCATATGCCGCGGGCGCGGCGATGCCTCGCCGTCGACCCGCGGACGTTTCACGACTCGGTGGCCGAGCGCACGCGTCGGCGCCAAAGGTCACGGCGCATCTTCGCGCATCAAACACGCACTCACTTCTGCTTAACCCGCCGTCCGCCGGCGCTCGATACGGTTCGCGGATGAGCTACCGGTTCAGCGCCCGCAAACCCGTCGACGTCGAGTTCCGCGCGATCGCGCTCGAACAGATCGCGCTCTGCCACCAAGCCGCGCAGTCAGGCGATGTCGACGTTCCGCACGAGATCCGCAAGCACTGCAAGAGGCTGCGGGCACTCTTGCGTCTGGTACGCGGATCGTTTTCCGGCCACGCGCGCGAACAGCGCGTGGTGAGCCAGGCCGCGGACGAACTCGCACTGCTGCGCGACATCGCCGCCCAACGCGAAACGCTGACCCGACTTAGGCAACGCGACCCCCAGCGCTACGGGGTGCACGAACTCGAGCTCGCTGACACGTGGCTTGCCGACCAGCAACGGTCGGAGGCCGCGACGCACGCCCAGGCGGCCGCGGTGCAGCGCGCCCTCGATCTACTCGATGGGCAACGCCACCGCGTCCCGGACTGGACGTTGCAGGCCAAGGGCTTCGCCGCGCTTTCGGACGGGCTCACCCATACCTATCGGCAGGCGCGGCGATGCCTGGCGCTGGCCTTGGAGGAGCCGACCGCCGAGCACTTCCATGAGCTGCGAAAGCACGCGAAACACCATCGATTCCACATGGAGCTGCTGCAGCCGCTGTGGAAACGACCGATGCAAGCGGCCATCGAGGAATTGGAGCTGCTCGGCGAACGCCTGGGCGAACACCATGACCTGCATGTTCTCGCGACGACGCTTGCCGATGCGTCGCGCGGCACCGAGGGTCTCGACCCCGTGTGGCTGAAAGAGTTCGTGCGGCCGGAAATGCGCCGGCTGGAGCGACGCGCGCTCTACGTCGCGCGCCGCGCGTTTGCGGAAAAGCCGTCCCGGTTCCGAGCACGGCTTGGCGCGTACTGGCAGGTTCAAGCGAAGAAGGGGCGCCGGTTCGCGCGCTAGCGCCGTGCAGCCGAGCGAGATTCGCAAAGGTTCCCCAGAGCTGCACCGGAGCACTTGCGCGATGGGCGAAGAGACCGGAGGGCGGTGCCGGCTTCGCGCGATTGGGTCGGCCGCCTCGAGTCAAGCACAAGATTGGTCTTGCCGGACGCTGGTCATTCGGTCGTCTTACCGTCGAAGTGTTCGCTGTCTGCCTCGGCATCGGCAGCCGTGCGGTGCACGACGCCGTCCCGATGATTGGGCGGGGCGTAGATCGTGTAGAGCTTGAGCGGGCTACCGCCGGTATTGATGATGTTGTGGCTCGCCCCGGCGGGAACGAGGATCGCGAACCCGGCTTTGATCGGCGTTCGCGCGCCGTCGATGATCGCTTCCCCGGTGCCGTCCTCGACGCGGAAGAATTGATCCAGCGTGTGAACCTCCGAGCCGATTTCTTCGCCGGGCTTCAACGCCATGACGACCAGCTGGCAGTTCCTCGCGGTGTACAGCACGCGGCGAAACGCCGCGTTGTCCAGCGCAATGTGTTCGATATCCTTTGCAAAGCCTTTCACTCTGCATCTCCCGGGTGCGCCAGCTGCCTGATTCGGGCGAGGCCTTTTGCCATTTCCATCGCGACGTGAGTACGGCGGTGCCGGAGTCGCTCCAGACCGGAATCGCCCGACGCAAAATGCCAAACGCCCGGTCCGCTTCGGCGCGTCTGCGCCCCAGCCGGCTGGTGGTCGTTGGCTCCATATAAATAGGAACGCCGCCGCCTCGCTCTGTAGTTGACCCGTGTCAGGATTCGGGCGCAGCTGCGGTCGCCCCCATGTCTGATCGCATCAGCGACGCGGAGGCGGGCGCCGTGCAATCGAGCGGTGATCAGCAGTCACACCCGCGACGCAGGACCGCTCATCGGAGCGGTGGAACCGCGCGCCGTCGTAACCCCTTCCATCGCAATACGATTCCCCAGGCCTTCTACCGCGGAAGCGTGGCCCTTGTGGCGTCGCACGGCCGGTCGCTGGCGACGCTCGATTCGCGTCGCTGCCGCGCGTGCGCATGGGCGTCGTCGGCGCGATCGATCGATCGACCGGCAGTCGAACAACCCGCGGCGCACCCGCCAACGCCCGATGATGATCAGAACGCAAGCGGTTTTCGGCCTCGCTGTCGCACTCGGGATCGGACTGCTGGTCGGCATCGAGCGCGAACGACGACGCGACACGCAGCACCCGTCCTGGGCGGGCCTGCGCACGTTCGTGCTGGTGGCGCTGGGGGGCAGCCTGTCCGCGCTGCTGGGCCCGGAAGCGCTCGTCGTCGCCGGCGCCTTCACGGCATTGGCGGCGCTTGCGGCGTGGGGCCGGGCCGCTGCGCGGGATTCGGGGATGACGACGGGCTTCGCGATGCTCGTGGTCTTCCTGTGTGGGGCGCTCGCGCAGCGTGACCCGGTGCTGGCGGCGGGCAGCGGCGTGGTCGTCGCGGTGCTGCTCGCCACCAAGTCGCGCCTGCACCACTTCGTGCGCCACGGGCTGACCGCGCAGGAGCTGCACGATCTCCTGCTGCTCGCTGCGGCCGCGACGATCGTGCTCCCCATGCTTCCGGATCGCACCATCGATCCGTGGGACGCCCTGAATCCGCGTCGGTTGTGGTTGCTGGCCGTCGTCGTGCTTGGCGTCAACGACGTCAGTTATCTCGCGCTGAGATGGCTGGGCACGCGTTGGGGCCTGTTGCTCGCGGGCATGGCCGGCGGCTTTGCCTCGAGCACGGCGACTACCGCCGCGATGGGACAGCTCGCGCGCCGCGATCGCGACCTGACGTGGCTCGCGGCGTGCGCGGCGATGATGTCGAGCCTGAGCACCGTCGTGCAGCTCGCGATCGTCACGGGTCTGCTGGCGCCGCCGTTGCTGCAGCGTCTCGCGGTGCCCCTGATCGTCACCGGGCTGACGGTCGTGGGGTACGCGGCGCTCGCCGCGGGGCGGTCGCGGGTACCGAAAACGCGTGAGCGCTCGCCGATTCCCGGCCGTGCCTTCGATTTGCGCCACGCGCTCGCGTTCGTCGCCGTGGTGGCCGCAGTCCTGCTGATTTCGGCCGGATTGCGCCAAGCTTTCGGTGGCGCGGGCCTGGGCGTCGCGGTTGGCCTTGCCGGGTTCGCGGACGCGCACGCGCCGGCCGCGTCCGCAGCGCAGCTTGCGGCCGCGGGAAAGATCAGCCTGCCGTTCGCAGCCGATCTGATCGTGCTTGCCGTGGCGACGAATGCGGTGAGCAAGATCGTCGTTGCCGCGTCGGCGGGTGGTGCCGGCTACGTCCTCAGGCTGCTGCCCGGCCTCGCGCTGATGGTCGGCGTGTTCGGTTTGTCTGTTCGACTTGTGCCGATGCTGATGTCCTGAACGAATGCAAGAACGGTCGCGCCGTGCGTTTTTCGTCGCCTCGGTCAGCGACGCGCGCCCGTGCTGCCCAGCAGGTGGCCGTTCACCACCGTGCCGTATTGCGAGTTGGGGTCGTCGTGGAAACGTTTGCGCGTGGTCGCGACGTCGCCCGTGAAGCGCGGATCCTGCGGGCGTTCGTGTGCGTTGACGAACGCCGCGACGTCCCACGCATCCTGCTCGGTCAGCGTGCCGCCGCGACCGAATGGCATGTTGGCGCGGATGAACGCGGCGGCGTTGTCGAGCTGGTGCATGCCGGCGCCCCAGTTGTACGAATCCGGTCCCCACAGTGGCGGGAACACGTAGCGGCCTTCCGCGCGCTGACCGGCGCCGTCGGCACCGTGGCAGAGCGCGCAGTTCGTCGCGAACACACGCTCGCCGCGCGCGTAGTCCACCGGCGCGGGCGGCTTCTTCGACTTCGGATAGCCCGCGCCGGGCAGGGATGCACCCGTCGGCGCGCCTTTCGCCATCCAGTACGAATACGCCTCGAGCGACGCCAGTTCCGGGCTGCCCAGCGGCGGCGCCTTGCCGTTCATGCTGTACACGAAGCAGCCCTGCAAACGTTCGGCGTAGCTGCTCACGCTGTGGGTTTTCGCGCGATACGCGGGGTAGCGCACCCATGCGCCCCACAGCGGTGCGGAGTTCGCGAGGCGGCCGGCGTCGAGGTGACAGTTGGAGCAGGTCAGACCGTTGCCCACGTATTGCGGCGCGATGCGCCCGGTGTCGACGAACAGATCGCGGCCGCGGCGCACCAGATCGCCGAAGGCGTCAGCGGGAATGTTTGCCTCGCCGGGGGGGACGAACACCGTGGCGCTGGCGCCGACGCCCGTTGCCGCTACGGCTGGCGTCGCCACGGTCGATACGGCCTTCGTCGCTCCGGGATGGAAGCGCGGAGCGAGCTGGTCATCGTGATTGCAGGCGACGAGAAGCGTCGCGGTGACCACGGCCGCGGACGCGAGTGCGAGCCGCGGGCGAGGAACGCCTCTCATCGGCTTGCTCCCGCGGCAGCGGCCGGTTGCGTGGACAGCCACTGCGACACGCTGTCGATCTCGCTCTGGCTCAGCTTCGCGGCAGGTGTGCGCATCAGCGCCTGCGGATCGTTTCGTCGCGCGCCGCTCGCGAAAGCCGTGAGCTGCGCGGCGATGTAACCCGCTGGCTGGCCGGCGATGGACGGGAAAGCCGCACCAACGCCGCGTCCGCCCGGCCCGTGACACTGCACGCAACCGGGCACCCCCTTCGACCATGCGCCGCGTGTTGCGAGCCATCCGCCCGGCGCCGTCGCCGGTGCGGGCGCCGCGGCGAGAGGGGCGGGGGCGGGCAATGCGCCGTAGTAGTTCGCCATGGCCGCACGGTCGGGCGCCGACAGCGCCTTCGCGATCGGAGACATGATCGGGTTGTCGCGTCGACCGCTCGCGAAATCTTCGAGCTGCCGTGCCAGGTACGCGCTGTGCTGCGCCGCGAGCCGCGGGAAATTTCCCTGGCCCTGGCCCTTGTCGCCGTGGCAGCTCGAGCACGCCGCGACGCCGGCGCCACCCGAGCGAGCAAGCGTGGCCGGATCGACCGCGTTGGCTGCGCCGGCGTATGCGAGGACGACCATCAGAACGGTTACGACCAGGGCTGCACGCGGCATGGCGCCTTACTCCGGTACCACCGCGTATCCCTTCGCCTGCAACGCGACGAGCGTGGTCATCGCCGACAGGTCACGCCGCACCGATGCGTCGACGTCGGCTGCGTCGATCTTCTGGCCGTGCAAGGCCTGGCTGCAGACAGCGACGACCGCACCGGCATCGCGCAGTGCGCGAATCAGCGGCAGGTTGGGATTGCCGTTGGCAGCGACTTCGGGATGACGCGTGCGCCATGCCACGTCGGTGAGCACGGACGTCGTCGCGGGCCCGGAGATCACCACCACCACATCGCCGGGCTGGATCGTGCGGCCGGCAGCGCCGAGCAGGTTGAGGAAGCGCGCCGCACGGTCGAGCGCGGGCAGCACCTCCGTCGGCGACGAAGCCGCGTGCGTCGCTGGAAATGCGACGCGATAGCGCATGGACGGATCGACCTGCACGCCGGCATCGGCGGCTTCGAAGGGTGCACCGAAGCCGGGTATCGCAACGAACGCGGCATGCTTCACAGGCGCCACTGTCTGGCAGGCGCCGAGCAGTAGCGACAAGGCAGCTGCCGCGAACAAATGAACGGGACGGACCATCGCATCACCCCTGGGGACTCTCGGCCATCTGCGGACGATACACACGAAGCGCATCGGGAAGATCCGGTGGACAAACGCCGCATGCCCGGTTGCCTGGCACGGCGTAGTCGATGAATTTCGGATAGGGCAAGTCGAGTTTCGCCATCAGTTCGACGAACGATTCGATCGTGCGGTCGCCACCGAGCCGGGGATTGCGCTGCTTCTCCTGCGCGATGCTCGATACCCAACGGCCCTGGTAGTCGTGCGCGGGATAGACGAGCGTCTCGCCCGGCAGAGCGAACAGGCGGCCGCGTACGCTTTCGTAAAGTGTCCGCGCATCGCCGCTCTGGAAATCCGTGCGGCCGCAGCCGTCGATGAGCAACGCGTCGCCGGTGAACACGCGGTCGCCCGCGCCGATCGCAAAGTGATTGTCCGTATGTCCCGGCGTGTGCATGGGATCGAGCCACAGTCCGCCGACGTGCAGGGGAACGCCGTCTTCGATACCGACGTCGGTGCAGGGCAGTGAGTCGAGCGCGGGCACGGCGATGCGGCTGCCGACCTCGCGCTTGAGCAGCGACGCCGACGTGATGTGGTCCGCGTGGATGTGCGTGTCGACCGTCATCACCAGCCGCAACCCGAGGTCGTTGACGGCCTGGAGGTCGCGCTCCCACGCGGGCATGACCGGATCGATCAGCACGGCCTCGCCGCTGTCGGCGCAGCCGAGCAGGTAGGTGTATGTCGACGACACCGGCTCGAAGAGCTGGCGGAAGATCATGCGGCTGGTGTTCACCGTCGCGCGCCCTCGCGTTCGGCGAGCGCGACTACGGCGGGCTCGAGCGCTTTGAGTCCCGCAGCGCGACCCAGTTCGAGCGCCGCGTCGATCGTGCGGCCGCGGTTGAGGGCTTCGTCGAGTGCCACCATCGCGCCCACGCGGTTGGCGCTGGCGCAGTGGATCAGCACGCCGCCCTCGCGTCGAGCCTTGTCGAGCAGCGCGCCGAAATGCTGCGCGCGTTCGCGGTCGAGATCCGCCGCGCCGGTGATGGGAAACGCTACGTATCCCAGGCCGAGCCGCCCGGCTTCAGCCGCTTCGTCGTAGTCGACGGGCTCATCGGCTGCACGCAGGTTGATCACGGTGCGCACGCCCGCACGCTCGAGTTCGGCGAGTTGTCCGGGCGTGGGTTGCCCGCCTGCGTAATGGTCTTTGGCGTAGCAAGTCGGTGCGGTCACGGAACCTCCGAAAGGGGACAGGCGTGGAAGGTCAGATGAGTCCGAGTTCGCTCGCAGTGCGGTACAGCATGTAAAGCGCGACACCGACGATGAGGACCGCGAGCACCATGCTCAGCGCGCCCTTGCGATCCGCGAGGCGGGTGGCGATCCGCGTGCCGAAGAAGCTGCCAACGGCGCCGCCGCAGACGAATATCCCCGCAAGCGGCCAATCGATGAGGCCGGAAGTCGCGTAGCTAAGTGCCGTCGTCAGCCCGAACGCGGTAACCGCGACCAGAGAGGATCCGACCGCGAAGAGGATCGGCATGCCCGTCGACGCGATGAGCCCCGGCACGACGAGGAAGCCGCCGCCAATTCCGAAGAAGCCCGACAGCAGGCCGGTGGCTGCGCCTGCGCCCAGCAGTTTGGGCGCGTTGCCGCGATTGAGCACGACCGTGGGATCGCCTTCGCGCCCCCGCGAGCGGAACATGAGGCCTGCCACGACCAGCATCAGCAGCGCGAACAGCGCCAGCAGCTTCTGGCCGTCCATTGACTTGCCGAGCATGGCGCCGAACCACGCACCGACCACGCCTGCGAGGGCGAACGTAGCCGCGCAGCGCCACTTCACGTTGCGCTTGCGAGCGTGTCCCGCCAGGCCGATGAACGCGTTGGCGGCGACCGCCAGTGCGCTGGTGCCGATGGCGACGTGCGGATCGCGCACACCGACCAGGTAGACCATCAGCGGCACGGCCAGGATCGAGCCGCCGCCGCCGACCAGCCCGAGCGTAAACCCGACCGCGCCGCCGGCCAGCAGGCCGAGCAGTATCTGCATCAGTGTCATCGGCCGGTCTCCTGGCTGCCGCAGTAAGCCGCATACAACGCGTCCAGCACGGTGGCCGCGGGGCCTTCGGCGAGCGAGTAGTAGATCGTCTGCGCGTCGCGGCGCGTTTCGACAAGCGCCATCTCCCGCAGCACCGCCAGGTGCTGGGAAAGCGCCGACATGCTCAGCCCGGTGATCGGCTGCAGTTCGCCAACGGACGCTTCCCCGTCCACCAGCTGGCACAGCACCAGCAGCCGTGCGGGATGCGCCAGCGCCTTGAGCAGCGCAGCCGCTTCATCGGCATGACGCGACATTTCCTCGGGAGAGGGGAAGCTGCGGGCGCTGGACTTCTTCGCGGTTCGGGCCATGGCGGCAGTATTTTAGTAATTGCTTGACAACACAGAGTGACGAACCTACTTTAGTAACTACTAAAGTGCAAATGCGAGGCACGCCAACATGAATCCGCGTGTGCAGAGTTTCTACGACCCGGCGACCTTCACGTTTACGCACGTCGTTTACGACGACGACGGTGGGCGGGCAGCCATCATCGATCCCGTGCTGGACTACGACAGCGTTTCCGCCCGGACGTCCACGGCATCGGCGGACCGCATCCTCGACTTCGTGCACGAGCGGCAGCTGGCCGTCGACTGGATCCTCGAAACGCACGCGCATGCCGACCATCTCACCGCCGCCGCGTATCTGAAGGCCAAGACCGGCGCGAAGGTCGCGATCGGACGGGGCATCACGCAGGTACAGGCGCGCTTCCAGGCGCTGTTCGGCCTCGACCCCGGTTTCACTCCCGATGGCAGCCAGTTCGATCGACTGCTGAGCGACGGCGACACGTTCCCGATCGGTTCGCTCGAGGCCCGGGTGCTCGCGACGCCCGGCCACACGGATGACAGCCTGACCTACGTGATCGGCGACGCCGCGTTCGTGGGCGACACCGTGTTCGCACCGGAGACGGGCACCGCGCGCACCGACTTCCCCGGCGGTGATGCACGCAAGCTCTACCATTCGATTCGCCGGCTGTTCGACCTGCCGCCGCAGACGCGCCTGTTCCTCTGCCACGACTATCCGCCAGCCGAACGCGCGGCCCAAGCGCAGCGTTCGCTAGGCGAAGAGCGCGAACGCAACGTGCACGTGGGCGGCCACGCGGATGAGGAGGCATTCGTGGCCATGCGCACCACGCGCGACGCCACGCTGCCTCCGCCGAAGCTCATCCTGCCGGCACTGCAGGTCAACATCCGCGCGGGGGAACTGCCGCCCCCGGACGCCAACGGCATCCGCTACCTGCGCCTGCCGCTCAACCGTATCGGAGGTGCGACGTGACGTCTGCATGGTTGCTTGCGCTGGCTGGCGGCGTACTGATCGGCCTGTCGGCCACGCTGCTGCTCTGGCTTAACGGCCGCGTCGCCGGCGTCAGCGGCATCCTCAACGGCGTCGTCCTACCGCGCGCTGGTGACGTGGCCTGGCGTGCAGCGTTCCTGTTGGGATTGATCGCTGCGGCCAGCCTGTACATGGCGCTGGTACCGGGCGCGCCGCAGCCGCGCGTGGACTTTCCGCGCGCCGGGTTGGTGGTCGCCGGGCTGCTGGTGGGCTTCGGGACGCGCATGGGCAACGGCTGCACGAGCGGCCACGGCGTCTGCGGGATCGGGCGGCTCTCGATGCGTTCGCTGGCGGCCGTCGCGACCTTCATGGCGACTGCGATCATCACCACGTTCGTCATGCGCCATGTAGGGAGCGGGTCATGAAGCCAGTCTCGTTGGCGGCGCTCGCCTCGGGCGCGCTGTTCGGCGTCGGCCTCGCCATGTCGGGCATGACCGATGCGCGCCGCGTGCTCGGTTTCCTCGACGTTTTCGGTGACTTCGATCCCACGCTGATGTTCGTTCTCGGCGGCGCGGTGGCGACCACGATGCTGCTGTTCCGATTCGTGCTGCGACGCGGCAGCCCGGTGCTCGGCGACACGTTCCACCTGTCGAACCTGCGACACGTCGATCGCCGCCTGCTCGCGGGCGCGGCGATCTTCGGTGTCGGCTGGGGCATCGCCGGCTACTGCCCGGGGCCGGCGCTCGCGGGCCTGGGCGTGGCATCGGTCGAGGCGCTGTGGTTCGTGCCGGCGATGCTCGCGGGTCTGCTTCTGCACCGGGTGACCAGCCGCGATTGAGTCGGCGAGGGCGAGCCGCAACGTCGCAACTGATCGGGTAGCGATCGCTTTACGCCGCGGATGGCGGTGCAGCGGCGCGAGTCACCCTGCGCAGCGCACGCCACCCACGTTTTCGTCAGCGCGACGTCAGTCGAGTTTCAGCCGTACAAAGGCCATCGCACCGAGCGGATGGTTGCTGCCGTACGCGTCGCGCAGGCTGTCCGGGATGAAGTTCACCGCGAACAGGCCGCCGGCCCCCAGCGACAGGTGCTGGGCAACCTTGAAATCACGCACGACGCCCAACGACATCTTGCTGACCGTGTACGCGGGCCCATGCGCGCCTGCCGACTCGACGAGCTCGCGGTTCTCCGTCGTTTCGCCACGTCCGAATACGGTCCACTCGCCGTGCTTCAACGACGCCTCGGCCGCGAACGCATCGTCGTTCGTTTGCTCGCCGTCGTGGTCGATCGACTTGCGGCCCCACGCGAGCGTGCCGGCGACCATGACGCCTGGCGCGACTTCGCGCGCGTACAACGCGCTTGCAGACAGACGCTTCTGGTTCACGCCCGGCTCGAGCTGCTCGGGGTCCTTGAAATTGCCCCAGCTGCCCTGCAACGCCAGCGACGCGGTCGGGTTCCACGAGGCGCGCACCGCGGTGGAATCCAGCGCGCCGGTCTCGATGTTCCAGCGGTGCTGGTCGGGCTCGCGCGCGTTGAAGCGACTGACCTCGAGCTTGGCGCGATCCACGACGACGCCCGCCGTCAGCACGCCCATGCTGATGTGCGTCGAGTCGAGCCAGTGATGCGTGATCGGGGCTTCGGGGGAATCCATGATCGCTTCGCGGTGCATGAATGCCGGGGGGCCAAACGCCGGCTCACCGGGCAGGCCGGCGTATACGAACACGCTGCTCTTGGCGCCGATGTTCTGGGATACCGAGGCCGCGAGTTCCATGAAGAAATCGTGCGGATGCTGCCGGTCGACGAGGCGCTCCACGCCGTTGGCGGTTTCGCCCGACGCGAGCAGCAACGGGTAGCCGCGGGGTCCCATCAGCGGGTCGGGACTCAGCATCGCCTTGAACTGCAGCGTGCCGTTGCCGAGCGGGCGCTGCGCCATGCCCATCAGCATGCCGGAGGCAAAGGTGCCGGTGTCTCCGCGCTTGCCGGACTGGTGGTCGTAAACCATGTTCAGCGCACCGTGCGCCATCAGCATCCAGTCGCCGCGCATCGCGTGCAGGCCTTCGTGCATCGACGCGTCCGGCTGCCACGCGGTGCCGGAACTTTCGCGTGTGCCCCGATAAGGGCCGAACGCGCCGCGCATCGCGCCGTCATGTGACATGCCCGGCATCGGCATGCGCATCGCCCCCATGTCCGGGTCCTGCGTCGCCGGATGATCCATTTGCGATGGATCCATCTGCATGTGATCCATCGAGGAATGGTCCATCTGCGCGTGATCGGCAGCGGGCGGCTGCATCGTTGCGTGGTCCATCGCGTCATGGTCCATCGCTGCGTGGTCCATGGTCGAATGGTCCGCCTGCGGCTGACTCATCGTGGCGTGGACCATCGCCGAGTGGTCCATCGATTGCATCGCCGCCGGTGCGGGAGCGGCGCGCGCTCTGGTCGCCGGCGGCGTTGACCGCTTCGCGCTGGCGCCATGAACGTGCTGTGCCGCGGCGGGCGCGGGCAGAGCCGCAAGGGCGGCCGCGACGGCCGCCGCGAGCAGAAGTGGGGATTTCATGATTCGTGCTCCAGAAGATGCGCGGACGCGGATGCTCCGACATGGCGCAGGTGGCTTCACCAGGGTTCGCCTGTCCGCAAGGGTAGGGCGGTTTCTCGAGGGACGCAGCGCGGGGTGGTTTTGTTCAGATGCGCATTGTCGGACGTCCGGGGGAGGGTCGGGTCGCTGGCGGGGCTCGGGGGCCGATTCAATGCGGCGTCGACCGCGTTGAGCGTCTGCACCTGTCCGGCAACCGGTTGCGCCACCTCAGGCTTACGGCTTCGAGCAGCAGCCCGTCTTTGGCGCGGCGGCTGCGGTGTCCACCACCGTATAGCCCTCGCTTTCGATGGCTCGCCGCGCGCTGGCTGCGTCGTCGACACCCTCGACCTCGACCGTGCCGGTCGCGAGGTCAACCTGCGCCGACCCGCCGATGGCGGCGATCGCCTTCTTGACCGCACGTTCGCAGTGCCCGCATGTCATGCCTTCTACATTCAAGCGCATCTTCGTTCTCCTACGCGGTTTACCCGCCTTGCAGCAAGCGTCGGGCTTACACCCATGGGAAGGTCAACCGATGCAGGCAGCGGCCGTGGGTGTCCGTTCAGCGCTTGACCTTCCCGTCGTGGGAAGGACGAGGCTGTACGGATCGATTCTGCAGGCGCTCAAATGAACACCACGACCCATTCGATCCGCTTCCCCGTGCAGGGCATGACCTGCGCGTCATGCGTCGGCCGCATCGAACGCGCGCTCCTGAGGCTTCCGGGCGTGCAGGACGCGACGGTCAATCTTGCGACGGAATCCGCCGAGATCCGTGGACCGCAACTGCCGGCGCTGGGCGCGGTGGTGCAGGCGATCGAGGAAGCAGGCTACGGCGTCGAAACGCAGGAAACCGACCTGATCATCGACGGCATGACGTGCGCGTCCTGCGTCGGTCGTGTCGAGCGCGCGCTGTCGGACGTGCCGGGCGTCATCGACGCATCCGTCAATCTCGCCACCGAGCGGGCGCGCGTGCACACCGCCGGCCCGCCGGACCTCGCACAGCTCATCGGGGCTGTGAGCGACGCCGGTTACGCCGCGAAGATCCCGCAGGCCGGCCGCGAACACGCGCACG
>NZ_VTRV01000077.1 GCF_008274655.1 Cognatilysobacter lacus
TAGCCGCGCGTTGCCACGCCGGGGTTCCACCCGGCGTCGCGCAGGCGCTCCAGCAGCGCGATGGTTAGCGGCGTCTTGCCGGTGCCGCCTGCCGTGATATTGCCCACCACGACCACCGGCACGCCCGCACGAGTCGCCGAAAGCAGGCGCTGCGTGTACAGCGCCATGCGCAAGCGGGTCACGAATTCGTAAAGCGCCGCGACCGCGCGCGCCGAAAGCGGCACGCGTCCGCCGCCGTACCAGTACCCGGGGATGCGCGCCATCAACCGGCCTCGCGGAACTGCATCCGATGCAGGTGCGCATACAGGCCACCATGCGCGAGCAGTTCGGCATGCGTGCCGCGCTCGACGATGCGGCCCTGGTCGAGCACCAGCACCTGGTCCGCGTGCTCGATGGTCGACAAGCGGTGCGCGATGACCAGCGTGGTCCGGTGCGGCATCAGGCGCTCCAGCGCGTCCTGCACGAGCCGTTCGGACTCCGCGTCGAGCGCGGCGGTCGCTTCGTCCAGGATCAGGATCGGCGCGTCCTTGAGCATCGCCCGGGCGATCGCAAGGCGCTGGCGCTGGCCGCCGGAAAGCCGGCCGCCGCGCACGCCGATGGACGTCAGCGCGCCGTCGGGCATGCGGTCGACGAACTCGGACGCGTTCGCGCCGGCGATCGCCGACTGCAGCTCGACGGGCGTCGACTCGCCCAGCTCCCCATACGCCACGTTCGCCGCCACCGAGCCGTCGAACAGCATGACCTGTTGCCCGACGAGCGCGATCTGGCGTCGCAGGTCTGCCAGCCGGTATTCGTCGACCGGATGGCCGTCGAGGAGGATCTCGCCGGACTCGACGTCGTAGAAGCGGGGAATCAACTTGATCAACGTGGACTTGCCACTGCCCGAGCGCCCGACGATCGCCGTAACCGTTCCCGGGCGCGCGACGAAGCTGACGTCGCTCAGCGCCGGGGCGTTCTGCCCCGGGTAACGCGCACCGACGTTACGGAATTCGACGAGACCACCCGAGCGTTCGACGTGGCGCGTACCGGTGTCGCTCTCCTCGGGGGCGTCGAGCACGTCGAACAGCCGGTCGGCCGATGCGACGCCGCGCTGCAGCATGCCCTGCACGTTGGTGAGCTGCTTGAGCGCCGGGATGATCGCGAGCATCGACGTCATCAGCGATACGAAATCGCCCGCGCTGAGCCGCCCGCGCGCGGCCTCGCGACCCGCGAAGAACAACAGCGCCGCCAGCCCGATCGCGCCCATGACCTGTACCAGCGCCGATGAGATGCTGCGGGTCGCCTCGACCTTGAGGCTCAGCTTGTAGTGCAGCTGCGCCTGCTCGGCGTAGCGGCCGAGTTCGGCGGCCTGCGCGCCGTAGACCTTCACTTCCTGGTGGTTCGACAACGACTGGTCCGCGAGCAACAGCAGCTGCGCGCCGCTCTCCTGGATGCGATGGCCGATGCGCCGGTAGCGCTTGCCGACCTTGTCCATCGTCCAGGCGAGCATCGGCGCCAGCAGCAGGATCGCGATGGTCACGCGCCAGCTGATCCACAGCATGACGCCCAGCATCACGATCACCTGCATCGACTGCTGCAGCATCACCTTCGCCGCATCGATGGATGCCTGCGCGACCTGGTCGCTGTCGGAGCCTAACCGCGTGACCATCGACGGCACCGGCTCGGTGTCAAAGCGCAAACCCGGCAATCGAAGGTATTTGCCCAACGTACGGACGCGCAGGTCGCGCGCGATGCCGCGGCCGGCGCGTGCCATGGAAACGTCCGTGACATAGCCGGCAACGCCGCGCGCGAGGAATATGCCGACGATGATCAACGGCAGCCAGACGTTGACGTGCGCACCCTTCGCCACGAACGTCTCGTTGACGATCGGGCTCATCATGTACGTGAAAGCGCCGGCCGCCGCGGCCTCGATCAGCAGCCCGACGAGCGCGGCCAGCAAAACAGCGCGATACGGACGGACGAACTCGATCAGCCGCTTGTATGTCGGCCAGGCAGAGGCGCCGCTGCTCACTTCGACGCCGCCTTGGTCTCGGTCGGGGTGGCGACGGCCAGAAGGATGTGGCGATAGCCCAACTGCCCCAGTGCCTCCTGCGCCGTGATCACCGCCTGGTACGGCGTGCGCGCGTCGGCGCGCAGCATCACCGCGCGCTCGCGGTCGCTGCCTCCGACTTCCGCCAGCGTCGCCTTGAGCGAGGCGAGGTCGCCGCGAATGACTTCACGGTCGCCGACGAAGTAACGCCCCTGCGCGTTCACCAGCACGTCGAGCGGGTTGCGCGCTTTCGCCGCCTCGCCACCCGCCTTCGGCAATTCGAGCTTGAGCGCGGAACGGCCTTCGAACGTCGCCGTCACCACGAAGAAGATCACCAGCGCCAGGATGACGTCGATGAGTGGGATGAGGTTGATCTCCGGCTCGTCGACCGGACGATGCCCGCCGATGCGCATGTCAGGCCGCCTGCGGCGCCGCGCGCGGCGTGCGCTGCTCGACGACATCCATCAGCGCGATCGCCTCGTGCTCCATGTCGATGATGTATTCGGCGATGCGGCCGCGGAACCAGCGGTGCGCGACGAGCGCGGGGATCGCGACGATCATGCCGGTCGCGGTGCACACCAGCGCCTTGCCGATGCCACCTGCGAGCTGGTTCACGTCGCCGATGCCGTAATCGAGGATGCCGAGGAACATCTGGATCATGCCGACCACGGTGCCGAACAGCCCGAGCAGCGGCCCCGCCGCCGCGATGGTGCCGAGCGTATTGAGATAGCGTTCCATCCGATGCACGAGGTGGCGACCGACGTCCTCGACGCGCTCGCGCATCACCTCGCGGGAGCGATTGCGCATGTCGAGCACCGCGGCCAGCAGCGTGCCGAGCGGCGACGTCTGCCGCAACGATTCGATGTGGCCCGGATCGAGATTGCCGCGTGCTGCCCAGACGCGCACCTCGTCGCCCAGCTTCGGCGGCATCACCCTGGTGCGGCGCAGCGTCCAGCCGCGCTCGACGATCAGCGCGAGCGCGAGCGCCGACAGCATCAGCAGGGGAATCATCGGCCAGCCGCCGGCCTTCACGAGTTCGAGCACGTCGCCTCCGGGGCGTTCAGTCGCCTTCGTAGGATAGCCCAGCGTTTGCGCCGGGCCGGCGCGTGGCGTCCCACAATCGCCCATGCCGCGCCCGCCAGGCGAATGCGTGCGGTCCGCCCGCCTCGAGGCGCAGCGTCACGGCGCCGGTGTCCGCCGTGTTCCACAGGCGCGCGCCGGACGCGGCCCAGCGCGCCACCACGTCATCATTCGGATGGTGGAAGCGGTTGGCGTGGCCGGTGGAGAACACCGCTTCGCGGGCGCCGGTCGCGCGCACGAAGGCCTCGTCCGACGAATGCCGGCTGCCGTGATGCGCGACGAACACGATGTCGGCGCGGACGCTCGCCGGATCGTCCGCGACCAGGCGGGATTCGACCATGTGGCTGATGTCGCCGGTCAGCAGCACCGTCCCGTGCGCGGACTCGATCCGCAGCACGCAACTCGAGTCGTTCGCCACGTACGGCAGATCGGGCGGCGGATTAAGGAACGCGAAGCGCACGCCGTCCCAGCGCCAGGACTGTCCCGCTACGCACGGGCGCGATCCCGGCACGCCCGAGCCCGGCGGCGCCTGCAGGTCGGCCGAGGGGACTTCGCGCCGCACGGTGGGCAGCCCCCCGACGTGGTCCATGTCGGCATGGCTGACCACCATGCGATCCAGGCGGGCGATGCCGCGCGCGTGCAGTACGGGCACCACCGACCGCTCGCCTGCATCGAAGCCGTCGGGCACGGCCGGCCCCATGTCGTAGAGAAGCGCGTGGTCATGCGTGCGGATCAGGACGGAGAGGCCTTGCCCGACATCGATCCCCGTGGCTTCGACGTCGCCGGGGGCGGGCGCGTGCAGATCGGGCCACAACAACGGAAGCCAGAGCACGAGCGCGAGTGCCTTGCCCGGCGTGCCGCGCGGCATCAGGCACCAGCCTGCCCCGATGAGCGCCAGCGCGACCGCAAAAGGAGACGCTTCGGGTAGCCGCCATAGCGAAAGCGGGGTCGAGCCCAGGCGTTCGAACAGCGGCCAGGCGATGTCGAAGCACCACGCGGCGGCGCGCCACGCAGCGCGGGCCGCGGGCGGATGCACGGCGTCCAGCGCTACCCCCGCAACGGACAACGGCGCCACGACGAGGCTCCACCAGGGCACGGCGACCAGGTTGGCGACCGGGCCGGCGGCCGATGCCTGCCCGAAGAGGACGACCGTGAGCGGCAGCAACCCGACGGTGGCGACGCCCTGCGCCTTCAGCAGGTCGCGCACCGCCGACGAGCCCGAGCGCGGCATGCACCAGAGCAGCCAGGCGACGCCGGCGTAGCTCAACCAGAAGCCCGCCGACAGCACGGACAACGGGTCGACCAGAAGCATCGCGACCGCCGCCACCGCAAGCGCTTGCGCCATGCCGATCGCCCGGCGCGAGAGTTGGGCAAATGCGACGACCGCGATCATCAGCACCGTGCGCACCGTGGGCAACGAGAAGCCCGATGCCGCGGCGTACCCGGTCGCAGCGACAAGCCCGACCAGAGCGCTCGCGATGCGCGCAGGCACGCGGCGTCCGAGCCCGGGTACGAGCCACCACAGCAGCCGCACGAGGAGTGCGAACGCGCCGGCCACCATGCCCACGTGGAACCCGCTGATCGCGATCAGGTGGGTCAGCCCGCCCGCGCGCAACACCGTCCAGTCGGCGTCGGACAGGCCGCGCGTGTCGCCCAGCGCGAGGGCCCGGATGAAGCGCTCGCCGGGCGCGCGGATCGCCGCGGTGATCCGCGCTGTCTCCGCGTCGCGCCAGCCCTGCAGGCCTTGCGCCGCCCCGATGCGATCACCACCGAGGACATACCCGGTGGCGGCTACGCGATCGGCGAACGCATGCATTTCGCCGTCCGATCCGCCGGGGTTCCGCAGCCCCCGTGGCGCACGCAGCCGCACCGCAAGACGCCACCGCTCGCCGGCGTGCAGCGCAGGTGCTGTCCGGCCGTGGTCCGAGTACCACGCGAGCCTGACCTGGTGTCCGGCGACGAGCTCGCCAGCGTCCACGTCGAACACGAATGCGGTGCGACGCGGTTCGGTTCCAGGCAGGTCCGCGATGCGGCCCACAAGCACGGCTTCCTGCTGGGCGGGCGTTGCGGGAAGCTGGATGTCGAGCGCGTACGCGGCGTGCAGGCCGGCGAGACCGGCGCCCAGCAGGACCGCGCCGATCCAGCGCCGCTCCGCGAACCGGGCCGTGAGCACGAGCCCGGCGATGGCCAACACGCACGACAGGGGGACTTCCGGCGCGATCGGAAGCGCGAGGCAGCCACAGACGCCCGCCAGAAGCGCCAGTGCGATTGTTGGTGTGATGAGCGGCGTCCCTGCCGCGCGCATGCCGGACTAGACCTCGTCCGGCGGCAGTTCGCGCAATCGCCCCTCGTGCAGTTCAAGCACACGGTCGAGCTTGCGCGCCAGGCGCCGGTCGTGGGTCACGAGCACCAGGCTCGTGTGCTGGTCGCGGTTGAGCGCCAGCATCAGGTCGAAGACGGTCGCGGCCGTCTTTTCGTCGAGGTTGCCCGTGGGCTCGTCCCCGAGAACGCAACCGGGTCGGTTGACAAGGGCGCGCGCCACGGCCGCGCGCTGGCGTTCACCGCCGGACAGCTCGCCCGGCTTGTGCGCGAGCCGATGGCCCAGTCCGACAGATTCCAGCAGTGCTTTCGCACGCCGTTCGGCCTCCGGAACCGACACGCCGCCGAGCACGACGGGGAGCAATACGTTTTCCAGCGCCGTGAACTCGGGTAACAGGTGATGGAACTGGTATACGAAGCCGAGCGCGCGATTGCGCAGCCGGCCACGCTCGGCGTCCGACAGGGCGCTCATCCGCTGACCGCCGACGTAGACTTCGCCTGACGTGGGCGTGTCGAGCCCGCCGAGCAGGTGCAGCAACGTGCTCTTGCCCGCGCCCGACGCGCCGAGGATCGCGACCGTCTCGCCCTTGCGCACGATCAGGTCGAGTCCGTCGAACACCGGCGTGCGCATCGAACCTTCGGCGTACGTCTTGCCCAGGCCTGTGGCCTGGATCACTGCGTCCTCCCGGATGTCACTCATAGCGCAGCGCCTCCGCCGGCGGCGTGCGCGACGCCCGCCAGGCCGGATAGATGGTGGCCAGCAGCGCCATCACGAGCGCGACCGTTGCGATGATCACGATGTCGCTCGGCTGCATGTCGGTGGGAAGGCCGGTGATGTAGTACACGTCTTCGGGCAGCAGCTGCACGCCCAGCAGAGACTCGATTCCGTGCAGGATGTGTTCGAGGTTGAGCGTCAGCACGATGCCCGTAATCACGCCGAGCGCCGTGCCGATCACGCCGATCAGAGTCCCCTGCACGATGAATACCTGCATCACGCCACGCGGCGTAAGCCCGAGCGTGCGCATGATCGCGATGTCGGCCTGCTTGTCGGTTACCAGCATCACCTGCGACGACACCAGGTTGAACGCGCCCATCGCGATGATCAGCGAAAGCAGGATCGCCATGATCGTCTTTTCCATCTTGAGCGCGCGGAACATGTTTGCGTTCTCGTCCGCCCACGAACTCACGCGATACGGTCCGCCAAGGGACAGCGCGAGGTCCCGCGCGACTTCCCATGCCTGGTCCATGTCGTGCATGCGCAGGCGCACGCCGGTAACGCCCTCGCCCATCCGCTGCACGCGCTGCAGGTCCTGCATGTGCACGAACGCCATGCCGCGGTCGTATTCGTTGTAACCGGCCTCGAAGATGCCGCTCACATGGAAACGCTTCATCTGCGGCACGGCCCCGAGCGGCGTGCTCAGCGCTTCGGACGTGATCATGACCACGTCGTCGCCGACACCCACGCCCATCCACGTCGCCAGTTCCCGTCCAAGAACGATGTTGAACGTGCCCGGCTGCAGGTCGTCGAGCTTGCCCTGCACCATCTTCGATGCGATGACCGAAACCTTGCGCTCCTCGACGGGCAGGATGCCGCGCACGATCGCGGGCTGCTTTCGCGGCCCGGACAGCAACGTCTGCGCTTCGACGTACGGAGCTGCGCCAGCGACGCGTTTGTCGGCCATCGCCTTCGTCACGGCCCGATGCCAGTCGGCGATCGGCTCGCCGTAGCCGCTGACCGTTGCATGCGCGACCATCTGCAGCATGCGGTCGCGGATTTCGCGCTGGAACCCGCTCATCACCGCGAGCGTTGTGATCAGGGCCGCGACGCCAAGCGCGATGCCGAGGATCGACGCGAGCGATATGAAGGAGATGAAGCCGTTGCGGCGCTTGGCGCGCAGGTATCGCAGACCGATGGCGACGGGAATGGGTGTGAACATGCGATGCCTGCCCGGTGGACCGGCTATGGTGCCACTGCCGCCGTGGAGGCGTTGGCGCGATGCGCAATCGCCCACAGCCGCAGTTCACGGCGCTGGCTGGCACCGACGACGTCGGGCCATGCCGCGATTCGGGTTCGACGGTGAGAGCCGGCCCACCCCAGGCGTGTGATCGGGCCCTGGAAATCGATGCTTGCGTCCACGACGGTCATACCGTCGACCTCGACGTGCCCGTCCGCGCATAGGAACACCCGTAACGTTCCGCGCGACAGTTCGCGGCGCGCCAACCACAACCCCCAGGCGACGACCACCGGGGCGAGCGCGACCGCGGCGCCCAACGTCAGGTGGGTCAGGAACAGGCCGCCCGCGCCCAGCACGCCGATGGCCGCCAGCAGGGAGGCGAGCCAGCGCGACGGCCCAAGTTCAATGAGGCACGGCGGCGATGCGTTCAACAAGCCGTTGGGTGTCGGCATCGGGCAGCGGCTCGTATCCAAGGAAGGCGCGCCAGAGCTTATCGTCCTCGGCGGCGAGCAACCGTCGGAAAACATCCTTGTCCGCGTCGGATGACTCCTGCCAGCAGCGCTCGAGCCAACGTTCGAGCAACTGGTCCAGCTCGCGCATGCCGCGTCTACAACGCCAGCGCAGCGCCTTGACTTCGCCGTCGCCGATCACGCGCGCAGGAGCCCGACGACGAGGTACGCCCACAGGATCCAGAGCACCATGCCGCCCGCGGCATACGCCCAGAAGCGGTGAATGACACGGTTGTAGGAGCAGTGAACCAGGCTGTGCACCGCGCGCAGCGCGACGAACGCCCACGCCAGGCCGAGAGTTGCGCGATCCACGAGCGATAGGGACGCGGCCATCGCGAGCGCCGCATAGAACAGCACGGGCAACTCGAACAGGTTGCGGAAATTGTCGGCAGCGCGACTGTCCGTGAGCAGCGTGGCAGCCTGCGCCGAGTTCGCGACCCGCTGCGGGTGGATCCGTTCGCGCTTCATTTGCCCGATGCGCGCGGTGAACATGCGGCACCAGACCAGCAACGTGATCGCCGCCATCGCGACGGCGGGCCACCAGATCAGGTGAGCGGCCATGTCCGCAGCCGCGCTCAGACTCGACGCGCGAGCATCAGTTTCTTGATCTCGCCGATCGCGCGCGCCGGGTTCAGGCCCTTCGGGCATGTGCGGGCGCAATTCATGATCGTGTGGCAGCGATACAGCTTGAACGGATCCTCGAGGTCGTCCAGGCGCGCGCCGGTGTCCTCGTCGCGCGAGTCGACAATCCAGCGGTAGGCCTGCAGCAGCACCGCGGGGCCGAGGTAGCGGTCACCGTTCCACCAGTAGCTCGGGCAGCTCGTGGAGCAGCAGGCGCACAGGATGCACTCGTACAGGCCGTCGAGCTTGCGACGGTCTTCCGGCGACTGCAGACGCTCGCGGTCGGACGGCGTCGGGCTCTGCGTGCGCAGCCATGGCTTGATCGACGCGTACTGCGCGTAGAAATGGGTGAGGTCGGGAACGAGATCCTTCACCACCGGCATGTGCGGTAGCGGATAGATCGGCACCTCGCCGGCGCGGCAGTCCTCGATCGCCTTGGTGCACGCGAGCGTATTGGTGCCGTCGATGTTCATGGCGCACGAACCGCAGATGCCTTCGCGACAGGAGCGACGGAACGTCAGCGTCGGATCGATCTCGTTCTTGATCTTGATGAGCGCGTCGAGAACCATCGGGCCGCAGCTCGCCAGGTCGACTTCGTACGTGTCGACCCGCGGGTTGGCGTCGTCGTCCGGATTCCAGCGATAGACCTTGAAGACGCGCGGCTGCTTCGCGCCGGCGGCGGCGAAGTGCTTGCCCTTCTGGATCTTCGAGTTCTTGGGGAGGCTGAATTCGGCCATGGCGGCTTTCCGTGATTCGTGAGTGTGACCGGTGATGCGCACGCTGAAGTCGCGTCGACGACCCGCGCGGCGCTCTTCGCATCACGACATCAGTAGACGCGCTTCTTCGGCGGCACCGGGGCGACGTCGTTGGTCAGCGTGTACGCGTGCACCGGCCGGTAGTCGATGCGGGTATTGCCCGCTTCGTCGATCCAGCACAGTGTGTGCTTCATCCAGTTGTGGTCGTCGCGATCCGGGAAATCCTCGCGCGCATGGGCGCCGCGGGATTCCGTGCGGTTTTCCGCCGAAACGATCGTCACCAGCGCCTGGTCAAGCAGGTTCGCGAGCTCGAACGTCTCGACGAGGTCCGAGTTCCAGACGAGCGAGCGATCGCTGACGCGGACGTCGGCGAAGGACGCGTGGATCTCGCGCATCTTCCGAGCGCCGTCGGCGAGCGTTTCACCGGTGCGGAACACGGCCGCATCGGCCTGCATCGTTCGCTGCATCCTGTCGCGGATGACCGAGGTCGGCGTGCTGCCATTGGCATGACGCAGCGCGTCGAGGCGACCGAGCGCCTTGTCGCACGCATCGCCGGGCAGCGGCACGTGCGGCATGTCGCTGCGGATCGTTTCCGCGCAGCGGTTTGCCACCGCGCGCCCGAACACCACGAGGTCGAGCAGCGAGTTCGATCCCAACCGGTTCGCGCCGTGCACCGAAACGCAGGCCGCCTCGCCGATGGCGTAAAGCCCGGGCACGACCGCATCCGGGTCGCCATCGCGCAGCTGGACCACTTCGCCGTGGAAGTTGGTCGGGATGCCGCCCATGTTGTAGTGGACGGTCGGGATCACCGGAATCGGCTGCTTCTCGACGTCGACCCCGGCGAAGATGCGCGCCGATTCCGCGATACCCGGCAGCTTCTCGTGGATGACTTCGGGGCCGAGATGGGTGAGGTCGAGAAGGATGTGGTCGTGGTGTTCGCCGACGCCGCGGCCTTCGCGGATTTCCATCGTCATCGCGCGGCTGACCATGTCGCGCGGCGCGAGGTCCTTGACGCTCGGCGCGTAGCGCTCCATGAAGCGCTCGCCGTTGCTGTTGCGCAGGATGCCGCCCTCGCCTCGCACGCCTTCCGTGATCAGGCAGCCGGCGCCGTAGATGCCGGTGGGGTGGAACTGCACGAATTCCATGTCCTGCATGCCGAGGCCGGCGCGCAGCACCATGCCGCCACCGTCGCCGGTGCAGGTGTGAGCGGAGGTCGCGGAGAAATACGCGCGGCCGTACCCGCCCGTCGCCAGCACGGTCCCGTGTGCGCGGAAGAGGTGCAGCGTGCCCGACGCCAGGTCGAGCGCGAGGACGCCTCGGCAGGTACCGTCGGCGTCCATGATCAGGTCGAGCGCGAAGTACTCGATGAAGAACTGCGCGTCGTGCGCGAGCGACTGCTGGTAGAGCGTGTGCAGGATCGCGTGGCCTGTGCGGTCGGCGGCGGCGCACGTACGCTGTGCCGGCGGACCCTCGCCATAGCGCGTCGTCATGCCACCGAACGGACGCTGGTAGATGCGGCCGTCTTCGGTGCGCGAGAACGGCACGCCGTAGTGCTCGAGCTCGACGATCGCCGGGATCGCCTCGCGACACATGTATTCGATCGCGTCCTGGTCGCCCAGCCAGTCCGAACCCTTCACCGTGTCGAAGAAGTGGTAGCGCCAGTCGTCCTCGCCCATGTTCGCGAGCGCGGCGGCCACGCCGCCCTGCGCCGCGACCGTGTGCGAGCGCGTCGGGAACACCTTGGTGATGCAGGCGGTCTTCAGACCCTTCTGGGCGAGGCCGAACGTGGCGCGCAGGCCAGCGCCACCGGCGCCGACGACGACCATGTCGAAATTGTGTTCCTGGATGGGATAGGCAGCGGGCATCGAGGGAATCCGGATCAGGCGCCGAGCATGACGCGCACGACGGCGAGGACGCTCGCTAGGCCCGCGATCCAGCAGGCGAACACGAGGAACAGTTGCAGCACGGTGTAACGCAGTGCGGTGTGCACGTAATCCTCGACGATCACCTGCAGGCCGAGTCGCGCATGCCAGAAGTTCGCGATCAGGAAGGCGATCAGCAGCGTTGCATTGACCGGATTGCCGACGCGTGCCCGCACGGTGGCGAAGTCCGCGCCGACGAGCGAGATGACCAGCCCGACCGCATACAGACCCAGCAGCACCAGCGCGATCGCGGTGACGCGCTGCACGAGGAAGTGATGCGTGCCGTCTTTCGCGGACCCGAGGCCGCGCGCGACTTTCAGCGGGTGGCGCAGCGTCGGCGGACGCCCGCCTGCATGGGTGCTCATGCGCCACCCCACTTCTGCATCGCCAGCAGCCAGATGATCGCTGTCACCACCAGGCTTCCGATGATCGAGATCCAGGCGCTCTTGATGAAGGCCGGGACCGCGACGGCCACGCCGACGTCCTGCAAGAGATGCCTGATCCCGTTGAGCAGGTGGAAAGCGAGGGCCCACGACCAGCCGAACATCAGCAGGAAGCCCAGCGGCGACCGCGCGGCGTGCGCGAACTGGTCCCAGCGGTCCGCACCGGCGGCAAGCGCGACCAGGCCCCACGCGATCAGCAGGCTGCCCAGCGAGAGAACGATTCCGGTGGCGCGATGCAGGATCGAGCAGACCATCTGCACCTGCCAGCGGTAGACCTGCAGGTGCGGTGACAACGGACGTTCGCGGTACGCCATGCGTAGGATCCCATTCGAAGCGGCGGCGCCGCGGAGTGCTTGCTGCGACGCTAGAAATCGATGCAGCGGCCGTCCTTTTCCCAATCTCCGTAGCGCGTCGGCTCCGGCCCCGGGCGGCCGCCGAACTCCGGGGGCCTCGGCGACGGTTCGACAGCCGCAGGCACCGACGATGAATCGTCGGCCAATTGCCCAGGTGGCTGCGGAGTGGTCTGGCCTATCATTCCAGCGGCAAAGCTTAAGTCCGGACCCAATGTCTTACAACCCGCAGTATGGAACACAGGATGCGTTCGACCTGCCAGAAATACGCGTTCTGGCGCTCACCGGGCGTGACGCGATCGCTTTCGCGCAGTCCCAATTCATGAACGACGTCGCGGAGCTGGTCGACGGCGACTGGCAATGGAGCGGATGGCTCGACCCGAAAGGCCGGGTCCATGCTCTGTTCGCGCTGCTCAGGCGCGACGCGGAGTGCGTGTGGCTCGTCGGCACCGCCGACGCGGACGCGCTTGGCGCCGCGCTTGGCCGCTTCGTCTTCCGCAGCAAGGTGAAATTCGAGCCGGCTGCCATGGTCGCCAGGGGACGACTGGCAAACCCGCACGCGGCGATAGGCGCGCACGCCGCCAGCGGGCCGGACGGCGTGGAACTGGACCTGTCCGGCGATGCTGGTGCGCGCACGCTGCTGCTTGAGGCCGGGCACCCGGTCGGTTCGGCGAACCCGGGCAAGGCGTCGGAATGGTGGGCGCTGGACATCGCCCACGGTTGGCCCGCCCTACCCGGCGTGCAGCTCGGCGCGTGGACGCCACAGCAGTTGTCACTGCAGCGGCTGTCGGCCTTCAGCGTCAAGAAAGGCTGCTATCCCGGCCAGGAAATCGTCGCGCGAACGCACTTCCTCGGGCGAGCCAAGCGCGGCATGGCGCTTCTCAGCGTCGACGCGCCGCCCGGCGCGATGCTCACGGACGCCGCGGGACGCGACACGGCGCAGGTGGTGACGTCTGCCGGCGGCGCTTCGCTCGCCGTGGTGCCACTGGAGCCGTCGGACCTGCAGTTG
>NZ_VTRV01000078.1 GCF_008274655.1 Cognatilysobacter lacus
TGGGGCCGGCGCAGGTGCGCGCGCTGGCCGATCACCTGGACACGCGAGTGGCCCAGGTGTTCCACGCGTGTCGGCTCGCACCGGACGCCGATGCGTCGATGCACACGCTGCTGCTGACGATCCTGGGCGCCGACCGCGCGCTGCGCGAATCGCCGGGCGACCTGGCGCCGGTCGACGCCATCGACCGTGCGCTCGCGGACTACGCCCGCTTGTTCGACGATCCGGGCGCCAGCACGACGTCGCGCCGGTAGCGCAGCCGGCCGCTGGCACTTCGACATCGCCGATTGCGCGGTCGTGTTGATGCGCACGCAACATCGCGGGGCGGAGCATCGCTGGTGGAGGGCACTCCCATGCATCGACACGCCGACGAGACTTCCGAGTCGCGCTCGCCGCCGCCACCAGCCCGCGCCCGGGCGCGGCCCCCCAGGCCCGGCCTGCCAGCGCGCATCCGCGACGCCATCGAACCGCTACCCGACATCGAAGACCCCGCGTTCGCCGAAGCCTTCGACCGCTACGCGGACTGCCGCGTGGTGCTGCTCGGCGAAGCGAGCCACGGCACGTCCGAGTTCTATCGCGCACGGGCGGCCATTACCCGGCGGCTCGTGGAGCGCCACGGTTTCCGCATCGTCGCAGTGGAAGCGGATTGGCCCGACGCGGCGGTCATCGACCGGCATGTGCGCCACCGCCAGCCCAATCCCGACGCCGAGCCGCCGTTCACGCGCTTCCCGACGTGGATGTGGCGGAACACCGAGGCCGCCGCACTGTTCCGCTGGATGCGCCGCTTCAACGAGCGTCGCGCCGCACAGGATCGCGCGGGCTTCTTCGGCCTCGACCTTTACAGCCTCAATGCCTCGATGCGAGCGGTGATCGACTACCTCGACGAACACGATCCGGAGGCGGCAGTGGTGGCCCGCCAGCGCTACGGCTGCCTGACGCCGTGGGCGAAGGATCCCGCGCACTACGGACTTGCCGCGATCACTTACGGCTACGCGCGGTGCGAAGCGCCGGTACTGGCCATGCTGCGCGACATGCTGGAAAAGCGCGTGCAGTTCGCGCTTCGCGACGGCGCCGACGGGTTCGAGGCGGAACAGAACGCGCGCTTGGTGGCCAACGCCGAGCACTACTACCGTGCGATGTACCGCGGCGCGGCCGAGTCCTGGAACGTGCGCGACCGCCACATGGCCGAGACGCTGGTGCAGGTACTCCGAGCGCACGGCGAGTCCGCGCGCGCCGTGGTCTGGGCCCATAACTCGCATATCGGCGATGCGCGCTTCACCGACATGGGTCGGCAGCGCGGCGAGCTCAACCTCGGCCAGCTCTGCCGCGAGCGCTTCGGCCGCGACGCGGCGTTGATCGGCTTCGGGACGCACACCGGCACCGTCGCTGCTGCCAGCGACTGGGACGGTTCCATGCGCGTGATGCAGGTGCGCCCCTCGATGGACGGCAGCGTCGAGCGGCTCCTGCATGACGCCGGCGAGCCCTGCGGCGTGCTGCACCTGCGCGGCGGCGACGAATCGCTGCGCAGCGAGCTGGCCACCGAGCGGCTGGAACGCTTCATCGGCGTGATCTACCGGCCCGAGACCGAACGCTGGAGCCACTACTCCGAGGTTTCGCTTCCGGCGCAGTTCGACGCCTACGTCTGGTTCGACGAGACGCGCGCGGTCGAGGCCATGGACGGGCCCCGCTCCGACGACGTTCCGGAGACTTATCCTTTCGGCGTCTGAGCGTCGCCATGGCCGGACGGCCGCGCGCCGCGCTTGCGTGCGGTACCGCCCCTGCAAGCGTCACCGTCACTGCGGCACACTCGCGGCATTCGCGAGGAGTCCTGCATGTCCACGTCAGAGATCGTCCCGGTACCGCCCACATTCGCCGCTGCCGCGCGTATCGACCGCGCCACGCGCGATGCGCTGCATGACGAAGCCACGCGTGATCCGGATGCGTTCTGGCGACGCCTCGCCGATCGGCTGGACTGGGATCGCGCGCCCACGCAGCTGAAGGACAGCAGTTTCGACCGCGACGACTTCCGCATCCGCTGGTATGCCGACGGCGTGCTCAATGCGTGCGTGAACTGCCTCGACCGCCACCTCGCCACGCGCGGCGACAAGGTGGCGCTTATCTTCGAGGCGGACGACCCCGCGACGCCGGCACAGCACGTCACCTATGGCGAGTTGCACGCGCGCGTCTGCCGGCTCGGCAATGCGCTGCGCAACCTCGGCGTGCGTCGCGGCGACCGCGTCACCGTCTACCTGCCGATGATCGTCGACGCGGTGGTCGCGATGCTGGCGTGCGCGCGCATCGGTGCGGTGCATTCGGTGGTGTTCGGCGGCTTCGCGCCGCAGTCGATCGCCGACCGCATCGCCGACTGCGCGAGCAAGCTGGTCATCACCGCGGACGAAGGCCTGCGCGGTGGCAAGCGCATTCCGCTCAAGGCCAATGTCGATGCCGCGCTGAAGATGCCCGGTACGCACTCGGTCGAGACGGTGCTGGTGGTGCGCCACACCGGCGCCGGCATCGACATGCAGATGCCGCGCGACCGCTGGTTCCATGCGGTCACCGACATACAGCCCGATACCTGCGAGCCCGAGCACATGGGGGCCGAGGATCCGCTCTTCATCCTCTACACCTCGGGCAGCACGGGCAAACCCAAGGGCGTGCTGCACACGACGGGCGGATACCTCGCTTGGGCATCGTGGACGCACGAGGCCGTGTTCGACCTGCGCGACGACGACGTCTACTGGTGTACCGCCGACGTCGGCTGGATCACCGGGCACAGCTACATCGTCTATGGCCCGCTGGCGAACGGGGCGACTCAGGTGGTGTTCGAAGGCGTGCCGAACTTCCCGGATGCATCGCGGTTCTGGAACGTGATCGATCGCCATCGCGTCACCCTCTTCTACACCGCGCCCACGGCGATCCGCGCGCTGATGCGCGAGGGCGACACGCCGGTGAAGCGCACGTCGCGCGCTTCGCTACGGCTGCTGGGAACGGTCGGCGAACCGATCAATCCCGAGGCATGGCGCTGGTACCACGACGTTGTCGGCGGTGCGCGCTGCCCCGTCGTCGATACCTGGTGGCAGACCGAAACCGGCGGCATCCTGATCGCACCGCTGCCGGGCGCGACCGCGTTGAAGCCGGGCTCGGCGACGCTGCCGCTGCCGGGCGTGCAGCCCGCACTCGTCGATGCCGAAGGCGCGCTGCTCGACGGCGAGGCGCAGGGCAACCTGGTGCTGCTCGATTCGTGGCCGGGCCAGATGCGCACGCTTTACAACGACCATGCGCGCTTCATCGAGACGTACTTCTCGGCGTATCCCGGCATGTACTTCACCGGTGACGGATGCCGTCGCGATGCCGATGGCTATTACTGGATCACCGGCCGCGTCGACGACGTCATCAACGTCAGCGGCCATCGCATCGGTACCGCGGAAGTCGAAAGCGCGCTGGTCGCGCATCCGCATGTCGCCGAGGCCGCGGTGGTCGGTTATCCGCACGACATCAAGGGCCAGGGCATCCATGCCTACGTCACCCTGGTCACCGACCGCGAACCCGACGACGCCCTGCGCGCGGAGCTCGTGCAGGCCGTGCGGCGCGCGATCGGCCCGATCGCCACGCCGGACCGGATCCAGTGGGCGCCGGCGCTGCCCAAGACGCGCTCGGGCAAGATCATGCGTCGCATCCTGCGCAAGATCGCGGAGGGAGCAGCCCACCAGCTCGGCGATACCTCCACGCTGGCGGATCCGGGCGTCGTCGATTCGCTGGTCGACGGTGCGCGCCGCGACGAGTGAGCGTCGGGTAACGCGATGAACATGGCGCTGCTGACGACGCCGCGGCTTCACCTGCGACCGCTCGACGCTGGCGATCGCGCGCTGCATCGAAGCCTGTACACCGACCCGGTGGTGATGCGCGAGATCGCGTCGCCGCTTACCGCGTCGGCATCAGATCGCGCGTTCGATGCAGTACTCGCGCGCGTGGGTGGCGACGCGCCCCGTTATCACTACTGGGTTGTCGAGATTCGCGCAGCGGGCGGCGAGGCGATCGGAATCATCGCGCTCCACCGTCACGACGACGGCGCCGAAATCGGCGTGATGCTGGATGCGCGGCACCACCGTTCGGGCATTGCGCGGGAAGCGTTCGAAGTACTCGTGCCGTATGCGCTGGACAACCTTGATCTCTCCTTTATCGACGCCGAGCGCGCTGATGACGGGCACGCGCGGGCCATCGACGGCCTGCTTCTGCCGCTCGGTTTCCGCGCGCAGGCCGCCCCGACGTCCGGCCGGCGTCGCTGGAGGAGGGATCGGACGGCCGGACGCGCGGCAGTTGGCAGCAGCCCCCGGGAGGACTAGGGTTGCCCGGTCGTCAAGGGGAGCGACCGCATGAGCATGGCCGCCGACAGGCCGGGCAGCCTGGCCTGCGTGGGTATCGGGATGATGCTCGGGGCACATCTCGGGCCGCGCGCGCGTAGCCATATCGAACATGCCGACGTCGTCTTCGTGGCGGCGTCCGATCCCGTCGTCGAACTCTGGCTGTTCGGCATGCGGCCCGATGCGCGCAGCCTGCAGGTCTTCTATGCCGAAGGCACGTCGCGCCGCGAGACCTACAGGCGGATGACCGCCGCCGTGCTCGATGCGGTTCGCAGTGGCGCGCGCGTATGCGCGGCGTTCTACGGCCATCCGGGCGTGTTCGCCACGGTGCCGCACGACGCGATCGCCCTGGCGCGGGCCGAAGGGTTCCAGGCGTGCATGGAAGCCGCTGTATCGGCGGAGGACTGCCTCTACGCCGACCTCGGCCTCGATCCCGGCCGTGTCGGCTGCCAGCATTTCGAAGCCAGCCAGTTCCTGTTCTATAGCCGGTGCATCGATCCGTCGGCACTGCTGGTGCTGTGGCAGGTGGGCATCGTCGGGGACCGCAGCTGCCGGCGCTTTTCCACGGGCGCGGCGCACCGTCGCCTGCTCGTCGAGCGCCTTGGCCGCGACTATCCCGCTGACCACGAAGTCATCGTCTACGAAGCAGCGACGTTGCCGATCGCCGCGCCGCGCATCGAGCGCCTGCCGCTGTCGGCGCTGCCGGGCGCCGACCTGCGGATGGCCTCCACGCTCGTCATCCCGCCGGCGCGCGCCATGCGCCCGGACCCCGCCGTTCTCGCCCGCCTCGCGCAGCTCGAAGCCGAACTGCGTGCAGGCGAACGTCCCGCACCATCCAACCTGCACGAGGAAGCCGCATGTCCGTCCTGAAGCTGCTCGAAACCCTCGCCACCGATCCACTTGCCGAGACACGCCCCGGTTACGGGGACATCCTGTCGTCGATCGAACCCCTTGCACGCGCCGCCGTACTCGAACGCGATCCGGTCGCGCTGGCCGCGGCGCTCGGTCGGCCCGTCACCTTCGCCTGCATGATCGCGGTACCGGAGGAAGAGGAGCCCGCGCAGGAACGCGACCCGGACGACGAGCGGCACCCCGATGAGCAGGACGAGGCGGGGTGGTCGCCCGACTGAGGGTTTATGCTGGGCCGCCCGGCTGGACGCCGGGCGTCGCCCGGATAGCGGAGCAGCGATGGCAGCCGGAGGTTTGCGTGGCGCGTTGACGTCGGTGGCAGCCCTCGTGCTGCTCGCGCCGGCGTTGGCGTTCGCCTCGCCGTTCTCCAAGCGCCTCGACGCGGCGGACGCCGTGCGCAGCAAGGACCCGGCGCGCTTCAACCGGCTTTTGACGCAGCTCCAGTCCGAGCGTTCCCGGGCCACCGCGGCCGAGCTCGAGCATCTGCGGCTGCTGGTCGACTACCAGCACGCGCTCAAAGGCCAGTACGAAGTCGCGATCGGCGACGCGGTGGCGTTGTTCGACCAGGCGCATGACCTCCAGCTGAAATACCGCGCGGGCCTGCTGGTGGCGAACGTCGCCGCGGTCACTCGCGATTTCACGCTTGGCCTTCGATACCTCGAGCAGGCGATGGCGCTGCAGCCGCAGGTGCAGGATCCTGATCTGCGCCGGATGGGGTTCATCGTCGCCGGCGGGCTTTACAACGAATACGGCCAGTACGCACTCGCGCTGGAAAGCGTCACCGCGCTGCTGCGCGAGCAACCGGATCCCCGCAACCTGTGCATTGGCGAGCAGATCCGCACGCGCGCGCTGCAGGGGCTCGGCGCACCCTTTGACGAGGAACGCGATATCCAGTCCGCGATCACGCAATGCGCGTCGATCAAGGAAACCATCCCGGTCAACCTGATCCGCAACACGCTCGCCGAGCGCTGGGCGCAAAGCGGCAAGGTCAACCAGGCCATCGCACTGCTCGAAGCCTCGTTGCCCGAGGTGAGGGCCACCGGTTACACCCGCCTGATCGGCGAGACCGAAAGCCAGATTGCGGACTACCGCCTGCGCAGCGGCGATATCGCAGGTGCGGAAGCCGCCGCGCGACGGGTGGCCGCCATCAAGGGCCAGGATCTTCGCTGGCTGCCGAACGTCAACGCGCACCACGTGCTGTACGAGGTCGCGCTGCGCCAGCATGACTACGCGCGCGCCCTCGAGGAGTACCGGCTGTACGCGGAGGCTGACAAAGCCCGCCTCGACGACGTCAAGGCGCGCGAATACGCCTTCCAGCTGAGCCGGCATGAGCTCAAGCAGAAGAACCAGTCGATCGCGCTGCTGAGCAACCAGAATCAGGTGCTGCGACTGCAACAGGAAGTCGCGCAGCGCTCGTCGTGGAATTTCCGCCTGGCGCTGGCGCTGCTGCTGGTGCTGGTCGCCTCGCTCTCGTACTGGGGCTGGCGCGCGCGGCGCACGCACGGCTCGTTGCGGCACCTGGCCGAGACGGACGGGCTTACCGGCCTGTCCAATCGCCGGCATTTCCGCGCCGGTTCCGAAGCCGCGCTCGCGTCGTGCGCGCAGCGCCAGCGCGCGGTCGCGGTGCTGCTGTTCGACCTCGACCACTTCAAGCAGATCAACGACCAGTGCGGCCACTCGGCGGGCGACTGGGTGCTGCGCGAGGTCGCGCGGGTGGGGCGGCTGCATGTCCGGGACGGCGACCTGTTCGGGCGCATCGGTGGCGAGGAGTTCGCGATGACGCTGGTCGACTGCGAGGTGCACCACGCGCTCGGCATCGCGGAGGCATGCCGTCGTGCGATCGAGGCCATTGACGCGGGCAGCTGCGGCTGCGCGTTGCCGGTTGCTGCGAGCATCGGCGTTGTAGGCACACGCCAGGCGGGGTACGAGTACGAGGCGCTCATCGCGCATGCCGACGCGGCCATGTACCGCTCGAAGGTCGGCGGCCGCAATCGGGTCACGCTGTACGAGCCGCCGCCGGTCCCGGCGCCGGGTCAGCCGGTTCTGCTCGATCGGCGCAACGCGGACGCGATGCTCGGGCAGTACTGACCGCCCCGCGCGACGGTGGCCGCGCCAACGCAGGCGTCAACGCCGTCACCACATGGCCGGCGTAGCGTTGGACGGCACCCGACCCGGAGGCCGCCATGGACGAGAGCCGACGCATCGCAGACTATCTACGATCGACCGCCGACCTCATCGATTATTTCCGCACCTGCAAGCAGACCGGCGACCTGGCACTGGTCGAAAGCGCATTGCGCGACATGCCGGAGTGGGCAACGTTCCACGAGGTCAAGAGCGCCCTGGGCGCGGCCGGCCTGCGGTTGGGTGTCGCGCCACTCGGCCCGGTGGAAAAGGTGCTTCCGGAGTTCGCCGAGCGCCGCAAGGGCCCACGCAAGCACTGATGGTGTACAAGGGCGCAGCGCGCACCCTGCGCGGGTTGCTGTGGCTCGCGCGCAAAAAAAACCCGCCGGAAGGCGGGTTTTTCGCGAAGGTCGGTCGTTCGGCCGGTCGGCTTACTTGATCTTGCCTTCCTTGTACGGCACGTGCTTGCGCACTACCGGGTCGTATTTCTTGATTTCCATCTTGCCGGGGGTGTTCTTCTTGTTCTTGTCGGTCGTATAGAAATGACCGGTGCCGGCGGAGGAAATCAGGCGGATCTTGTCGCGCTTGGAAGCCATCGTCGTCTACTCCTCAGATCTTTTCGCCGCGGGCGCGAAGATCGGCGAGCACGGCGTCGATGCCGTTCTTGTCGATGGTGCGCAGGGCATTGGCGGAAATACGCAGCTTGATCCAGCGGTTCTCCGACGCGACCCAGAAGCGGCGCTCGTGGAGGTTCGGCATGAAGCGGCGTTTGGTCTTGTTGTTGGCGTGGGAAACGTTGTTCCCCGACACCGTACGCTTGCCGGTCACCTGGCAGACTTTTGACATTGCGCACCTCGAAAGGTTGTTGTGCTTCCCTTGGCCAGGGAGGCGGCGGCCCCGACGTCCGGATATCCGGGCATCGCGCGATACGGGCGGGACCCGCTGGGCGGGCGATCGCAGGTGCCGGAAAACGCGCTTTCCGGTGGACGTCCGGGTACGGCCTGGGCCGGCGGACGCAGCGAGCCGCGCATTATGGCGGCGGATCCCTTTGCGGGCAAGCACTTACGGCCAATAGCGCCTCGACGCCTGATCGGTCGCGGCGCAGGCCCGGGCTGTGTGGACCTCCCGCGGCCCGAACGAGCCGTCTGTCGGCCTTTCCGTCCGCAGTGGGCACCGGAATGCGCGGCCCGGCTCCGCCACGCGCTTGATCGCAGGCCGTCTGCGGTCTCAGCCCGTCGCCGGCAGCCGGTCGCGCTTCCAGCCGCGCAGCTTGATGTCGAGGTAAAGGCTGTACATCGAGGTGAACGCGGGGAAGAAGTTCTGCAGTACGCCGACCGAATCCTGCTTCTGCGAAAAGATGAAGTAGCTCAGCGACATCAGGCTGCCGAGCACGCTCATGTACCAGAACAGGCGCGGGATGGTCGGCTTGCCGGCGCGACGCGAAGCGACGATCTGCACCAGCCAGCGCAGGCTGAACATGCCGGCGCCGAGCCAGCCGATGAGTTTCCAGGGCGAAGCATGCAGCCCGGTCCACGCGAGCCAGGACAGCGGCGTGTTCATGAAATCGTGCATCACGACCACCCGCTACAGCTCCTCGATGCGCGTGATGCGCGATCGCTTGATCAGCCACGACACGCCGCGCAGGTCGCTGATGCCGACCAGCGCGCGGTTGAGGTTGTTGTACTTGCTCACGCCGGTGCCGCGGGCGCGGTGGTTCACCGGCACGCTCACGGTCGTCCAGCCGGCGCGCTGCATGAGCGCGGGCAGGTAGCGATGCATGTGGTCGAAGTACGGCAGCTCGAGGAAGGCCTCGCGCTCGAACAGCTTGATGCCGCAGCCGGTGTCAGGCGTGGAATCGCGCAGCATGCGCGAACGGATCGCGTTGGCGATCTTCGATGCCCAGCGCTTGCTGCCGGTGTCCTTGCGCTGCACGCGCCAGCCCGCGAACAGCTTCACGTCGTGCGCCGACGCCGCGCGCTTCTGCAGCAGGTTCGGGATGTCCGCCGGATCGTTCTGGCCGTCACCATCGAGCGTGGCGATCCAGGCGCCGCGCGCCGCGCGCACGCCGTTGCGCGTCGCGGTGCTCTGCCCGCTGTTGGTCACGTGGCGGACGATGCGCAGCTCGGGCGCCTCCGTCTTCAGCGCCTGCAGCGCGGCGACGGTCCCGTCCTTCGAACAGTCGTCGACGTACACGATCTCGAAGTCGATGACGCCGCGCAGCGCCTTGATGATCTCGCGCACTAGCGGCGCGACGTTGCCTTCCTCGTTGTAGACGGGAACGACGACGGAGAGCGGCAGGGCTGGCGTCATGGAGATCTCGGTGGAGGCGACTGCCGTTTCCATACGGCCGGGCGTGGCGCCCGTTGCGGCGGCATTGTCGCCGATCGTCGGCGGCCCCGCAGGCAGGTGCCGGACCATGGTGCGGCGGTACGACGGCACAGGATGGCAGTCATCGACCCGCTGGGTGCGAGGCGCACCGCGGCCGACGGACAGCGCGTCCCTACTCCTCGCGCTGGCCTCGCAAGCGTTCGAGCACGCCGTCCAGGGATTCAAGGTCGCTGTAGTGGATCACGAGCCTTCCCTTGTTGCCGCGCCCGTTCAACACGCTGACCTTGGTGCCCAGTGCTTCCGCGAGTTCGCGTTCAAGCGCCACGATGTCGGCCTGCGGCTTGGCTTTCGCCGCGCGCGCCTTCGCCGCCGCACCCGGTACCTGCCCGGCCATCAACTGCTGCACGCGATGCTCGACCTCGCGCACCGACCAGCCCTGGTCCGCGGCCTGTTTGGCCAGCGCGATCGCCGCCTGCGGCTGCAACGGTAGAAGTGCGCGAGCGTGGCCCATCTCGATGCCGCGCGTCTCGACCAGCACGCGGATTTCAGGCGGAAGCTCGAGCAGTCGCAGCAGGTTCGACACCGCGGCACGGGAACGACCCACGGCTTCGGCGGCCTGCGCGTGCGTCAGGTCGAACTCGTCGATCAGCCGCTGCAGCGCCTGCGCTTCTTCAAGCGGATTCAGGTCTTCGCGCTGGATGTTCTCGATCAGCGCCATCGCGACGACGGTGCGGTCGTCGACCTCGCGCACCACCACCGGGATCTCCGCGAGGCCGGCAATCTTCGACGCGCGCCAGCGGCGTTCGCCCGCGATGATCTCGAACGTCTTGCCGCCGTGGTCGCGGATCTCGCGCACCACGATCGGCTGGATCACGCCCTGCGCGCGGATCGATTCGGCGAGTTCGTTGAGCTTGCCCTCGTCCCAGTGGCGGCGCGGCTGGTATTTGCCCGCCACCAATGCATCGACCGGCAGGTGCCGCAGCTGGTCACCCGGCTGCGCCTCGACGATCTGCGGCGCTTCCGCCGCGGCCTTCGGGCCCAGCAATGCTTCCAGCCCGCGACCCAGGCCGCGCTTCTTCGCCGTGCTCATGCCGCCGCCTCCTTCGTCGCTTTCCGGGCGGCCTGTTCGCGTTCCTTGGTTCGACGCACCACTTCGCCGGCAAGGCCGAGGTATGCGACGCCGCCCCGGCTGGCGCGGTCGTAACCGACGATCGACTGGCCGTGGCTCGGCGCTTCGGCCAGACGCACGTTGCGCGGCACGATGGTGCGGAACACCTTGTCGCCGAAATGGGTGATGAGTTCGGCCGACACCGCGTTGGCGAGGTTGTTGCGCACGTCGAACATGGTGCGCAGCACGCCTTCGATCTCGAGGTTGGGATTGAGCCGGCCGCGGATCGCCTCGATGGTGTCGACCAGCGCGCTGATGCCTTCGAGCGCGTAGTACTCGCACTGCATCGGCACGATCACCGAATCGGCGGCGGTGAGCGCGTTGAGTGTGAGCAGGCTCAATGCCGGCGGGCAGTCGATCAGGATGAAGTCGTAATCGGCGCGCAGCGGTTCCAGCACGCGCTTGAGCTGGTGCTCGCGCTCGCCGCGGTCCATGAGCTGGATCTCGGCGGCGGTGAGATCGATATTGCCGGGCAGCAGGTCGAAGTCCTCGGCGGTTCGCAGGATCGCGCTCTTCGCGTCCGACTCGCCCAGCAGCACCTCGGTGATCGACGCTCCGATCTCGCGCTTGTTCACGCCCGAGCCCATGGTCGCGTTGCCCTGGGGGTCGAGGTCGACCAGCAGCACCTTCTGCGGCACGCGCGCCAGCCCGGCGGCGAGGTTCACGGCCGTGGTCGTCTTGCCGACGCCGCCTTTCTGGTTGGCGATCGCGATGATGCGGGCCATTCGGCTCGTTCCCCTGACGGTGGACGGATGACGCGGAGTCGGGCAGGCCACCGTCGGCGAAGCGACGGTCGATCGGCAGCAGGTCCGGGTCGGCAAGGATACCCGCGCCCGGCCCGCACCATGCGACCCCGGATCGCGGCGGCAGCGCCGGTCATACTGTCCCGATGGCCACCGATCTGCCCCCCGACCTTCGTCCGATGCTCGAGTCCGGGCTCGAGGGCCTCGCGCTCGACCCGTCGCATGCGCCGCGGCTGCTGGCCTACCTTGCGCTCCTGTTGCGCTGGAACGCGGCCTACAACCTCACCGCCATCCGCGACCCGCTCGAGATGGTGACCAAACACCTGCTCGATTCGCTGGCGATGCACACTTATGTCGATTCATTGGTCGACGTTGGCGGCGCGTTGGCCGATCTTGGAACCGGTGCGGGCCTCCCCGGGATCCCGCTCGCGCTCGTCAAGCCGGGGCTGCGGGTAACGCTGGTGGAAAGCGCGGGCAAGAAGGCGCGCTTCATGCGGCAGGCGATCCGGGAACTCGGGCTGGCCGACGTACGGGTGGCCGAATCGCGCATCGAGACCCTGGACGAGCCCGGTGCCTATGCCGCGATCACCGCCCGGGCGCTGGCGACCCTTCCGCTGATCATCGAGCTCGGTGGGCACCTGCTTTCGGACGACGGCGTGCTGCTGGCGATGAAGGGCACGTACCCGGCCGACGAGGTCGCGCAGCTGCCGGCCGGCTGGACGCTGCGGGAAAGCCACCCGCTCACGGTGCCGGGCCTGCAGGCGGAGCGGCATCTGGTTGTGGTGGGCCGGGGTTGATCCCGCTGCGCAGTGCCCGCCACGCCACCATCCCGACCAGGTCCTCGGCGTCCAGCGCTTCGACCGTCCAGGTTCCGACGGCTCCCAGCATCGCGTCGGCCGCCACCAGGCGCGGCGTGCCCTCGATACCATCGAAGCGCAGGCGATCCAGGCCGAACGCCAGGCCACGGCCATGCGCCTTCAGCACGGCCTCCTTCGCGCACCAAAGGCGCAGGAAAGCGCGGGCCTGTTCGGGCGCGTCGATGTCGGCCAGCCCGTCGGCCTCGGCGCTCGTGAAATAGCGGTGCGCCAGTTCGAGCGCGCGGGGTCGCGGCCGCGGCCGTTCGATGTCGATGCCTACCTGCACGCCGTCGCCCAGCGCGATCGCGAGTCGGTTGCCGCTGTGGCTCCAGTTGCAGTCGAACGCGGTGGCCCGGCCGTCCAGGCGCAGTGCCGGGCGGCCGAATTCGCTGCGTTCGAAGCCGATCCGCGCGTCGCCGACGCCCAGCGTGGCGGCCAACCACCCG
>NZ_VTRV01000079.1 GCF_008274655.1 Cognatilysobacter lacus
CGAACGCCCGTTCCAGCAGCGCGCGCTGGCCTGGTCGACCAATACCTGGCTCGCGCGGCAGGCGCTCGCGCCGACGCTCGCCAAGCAGGTCGCGCGCAAGGCCCGGCGCGAGCATTACCCCGCGCCATACGCCCTGATCGACAGCTGGAAACGCGGCGGCGGTTCGATGCCGGCGCTGCTTGACAACGAACGGCGGGCGGTGGTCAAGCTGTCGTCGACACCGACGGCGCGCAACCTCATCCGCGTGTTCTTCCTGCAGGAACGCTTGAAATCGCAGGGCAGCAAGGACCACGGCATCAAGCGCGTGCATGTCGTCGGCGCCGGCGTCATGGGCGGCGACATCGCGGCGTGGTCGGCCTTAAAGGGTTTCGACGTGACGCTTGCCGATCGCGAGCAGCCGTTCGTGGACGCAGCGCTTCTGCGCGCATCGGAGTTGTTCGCGAAGCGCGTCAAGGACGATGCGAAACGCGCCGCGGCTTCGGCGCGGCTTCGCGGCGACGTCGCCGGGGCCGGGATCGCCGAGGCGGACCTCGTCATCGAAGCGATCGTCGAACGTCCCGATGCGAAGCGCGCGCTTTACGCCGACGTGGAGCCGCGCATGAAGTCGGACGCGCTGCTCACGACCAACACGTCGTCGATTCCACTCGACGAATTGCGTGGAGGTCTGCTCCGCCCGGCGCAGTTCGCCGGCCTGCACTACTTCAATCCCGTCGCGCTGATGCCGCTGGTCGAAATCATCCACCACGACGGCATGGACCCGACGACGGGGCAGCGTCTGGCAGGCTTCTGCCGCGCGATCGACAAGTTCCCGGTGCCGGTCGCGGGTACGCCGGGCTTCCTCGTCAACCGCGTGCTGTTCCCGTACATGCTCGAAGCCGCGAACTGCTACGCAGAAGGCATCCCCACACCGCTGATCGACAAGGCCGCGGTGAAGTTCGGCATGCCGATGGGGCCGATCGAGCTCGTCGACACCGTCGGGCTCGATGTGGCGGCCGGCGTCGGCCACGAGCTCGCGCCGTTCCTGGGGTTGCCGATTCCCGCGGCGCTCGCCACGCCGCCCGAGGTGGGCCGTCGCGGCAAGAAGGACGGCCAGGGAATCTACAAGTGGGAGAACGGCAAGCCGGTAAAACCCGAAGTGCCGCAGGGCTATACCGCGCCGGACGACCTCGAGGATCGGCTGATCCTCCCGTTGCTGAACGAGGCTGTCGCCTGCCTGCACGACGGGGTGGTCAGCGACGCCGACCTGCTCGACGCGGGCGTTATTTTCGGCACGGGCTTCGCACCGTTCCGCGGCGGTCCTATCCAGTACATCCGCGAAACGGGCGCCGACGTGCTGCTGCAGCGGTTGCGCCAGCTGCAGGCCAAGCACGGTGCACGGTTCGCGCCGCGGCCGGGCTGGGACAGCCCTGCGCTCCGCAACTGAAACGCGTGGGATTCGGCCCGCGCGCTCAGCGTCGCCAGCCCGTTGCTATGGGCCCGGGACTCTCGGCAAGAGGCCGGGTTGGCGCAGCTGGTTGAGTCGGCGCCGGACGAAATCCAGCGCCGTTCAGTCGAAAGTTGAACGCTTCAAGTCCGCGCATCCGCAGCCCGCGACCGGCGCGGCGCGCGGCTCGCTACCGCCAACGTCGCAACATGCAACTGGAGTCCGGCAAGTCCCGGGCGGCAGCGGGCGATTCACGGCTCCACGAGCGAGTCGCGCATGCGACGGTCGCGACTCCCCGGTCTCGCCGTCCGAACGACGACAGACCGCGACACCTCGACCCGCGGTGGCCGGAGCCGCGCGGATCCAACCGATCACATCGTGTGCGTCGACCGATCCCCGCTGAGCATGCCGGCCAGCAGCGTCTCGATCCTGCCCTTCACCGCATCGCCTTCCGACGTCTCCGGGAACTGCACACCGATGCCCGCCGGGTGGCCGCCCTGCGCGCCGACCGGCGTCAACCAGACCACCTTACCGGCCACCGGCAGGCGCTCGCCGGACTCGGGAAGCGTCACCAGCAGGAACACCTCGTCACCGAGCACGTAACGCTTGGGCGTCGGCACGAAAATGCCGCCACCTTTCAGGAACGGCATGTACGCCTGGTAGAGCTGGGACTTGTCCTTCAGGACCAGCGACAGGATGCCCTGCCGCGCGCCGCCGGGGGTTGCACTCATCGCTCGCCGCTCTCCTGGCCCGCGCGCGATGCCGCACGCCAGGCCGTCAACAGTTCCATCAGCACGAGGTCCGCGCGGACAGTGGTACGCAGCAGGTCGCGGCTGCGATTCGCCTTGTCGAACCAGGTAGCCAGACTGCGCGCGACGCGGGGGTCGGTCAAGCCGCGTGCACGCTCGACAGCGATGTCGGCGGCGTGTCGCAGCCTCAGGTCGGCCTGCTCGTCCGCCCACTGCTGCGCGATTTCCTGCGGCAACGCTTCGGCGCGCGCGAGGCTGGCGAGATCCGCCGCGACACGACGGCGCAGGTCGAGCCCGCCGTTGCGCAGCCAGTCATCGGCCAGGCCCGGATGCCCATGCGCCGCGTGCAATGCCTCGTCGACATCCTTCGCCGCGTGGCCTTGCGCCAGCAACCAGCCGCGCGCTTCGTCCAGCGGCGGGAGTCGGAACTCGACGCGCTGGCAGCGGCTGCGGATCGTCGCCGACAGCCGCGCCGGGTGTGCGCTCACCAGCCACAGGTAGCGCCCGGACACCGGTTCTTCGAGCGTCTTCAGCAACGCGTTGGCTGCCGACATGTTGATCGCGTCGGCCGGGTCGACGACCGCTACCTGCGCGCGACCGAACTGCGGCGTGAGCGCGAGCTGCGAAGACAGTTCGCGCATCTGGTCGATCACGATCTCGCTGCGCAGCTTGGTGCCTTCGCGATTCGGGATGAAGCTGATGAAGCGGAAGTCCGGGTGCGTGCCCGCGGCCAGCAGGCGGCAGCTGCGGCACGTGCCGCAGGCGTCGATGCCGGCTGGCGTCTCGCACAGCACGCGATGCGCCAGCCGGATCGCGACGTCGCGCTTTCCCAGCCGCGATGGCCCGCAGAACAGCTGCGCATGGCCCAGCCGACCGGCGTCGAGGGTGGCCACCGCCTGCGTGTACATGCGCGCCTGCCACGGCGTCATCGCGCTCATGCGCTGCGCTCGCGATAGCGACGCAGCGCGTCCACCGCGTGCTCGGCCACCGCGGCGGGCGGCTGCGTGGCATCGATGACGAAGAATCGCGACGGCTGCGCCGCAGCGCGTCGCAGGTAGGCGCTCCGCACGCGCTCGAAGAATTCGAGGCGCTCCGATTCGATGCGGTCGCTTCCGCCGCGGCCGCGCGCGCGCGCCAGCCCCACGTCCACTGGCACGTCGAGCAGCAGCGTCAGGCCCGGCTCGATTCCCACGAATTCGTGTTCCAGCACGTCGATCAGGCGCGGATCGCAGCCGCGCCCGCCGCCCTGGTACGCGTGGCTGGCATCGGTGAAGCGATCGCTCAATACCCAATCGCCACGTTCGAGTGCAGGCGTGATGACCTGCGCCACCAGCTGCGCGCGCGAGGCGAACATGAGCAGCAACTCGGTGCGGTCGCACGGGGGCTCATGCGTCGGATCGAGCAGCAACGTGCGGATCTGCTCGGCCAGCGGCGTGCCACCGGGCTCGCGCGTGCAGGTAACGCGTACGTCGCGCTCGAGTTCGGCGCGCAGGGCGGCGAGCACGGTGGACTTGCCCGCGCCCTCGCCACCTTCCAGCGTCACCAGCCGCGGCTCGCGTCGCAGCGTGGCGCCTGTCGTCATCGAGGCGCCGCCTGCGCGGCCCGGTAGTTCGCTAGGTACTTCTGCACGTTCTGCTGATGCTCGGCGAGGGTCTTCGCGAAGAAGTGGCGGCCACTGCCGTCGCCCTGCGCGACGAAATAGAGCGCGTCGCCCGGGGCCGGATTCGCAACCGCCTGCAACGACGCGATGCCCGGCATTGCGATCGGCGTCGGCGGCAGCCCGGCCCGCGTGTACGTGTTGTACGGCGTATCGGTGAGAAGGTCGGACTTGCGGATGTTGCCGGCATAGGAGGTGCCCATGCCGTAGATCACGGTGGGGTCGGTCTGCAGCAGCATGCCAAGCTTGAGGCGCTGCTCGAACAGGCCGGCGATGGCCGGGCGCTCCTCGGCGATGCCGGTCTCTTTCTCGACGATCGAGGCCAGCGTGAGCATCTCGTCCGGCGTCTTCAGCACGGCATCGGGACGGCGCGAGCGCCACGCGGCGTCGAGCGCCTTGTCCATCGCCTTGTAGGCGCGGCCGAGGACGTCGAGCTCGGTATCGCCGCGGGTGAACACGTAGGTTTCCGGCAGGAAACGGCCCTCCGGATGCTGCCCGGGATGGCCGAGCTTCGCCATCAGCGCGGCATCGTCGAGCGTGGTCGCGTTGTGCACGAGCGGCTCGGCCTTCGCCAGCGCGGCGCGCACGTCACGGATGTTCCAGCCCTCGACGATCGTGACCTTGTGCTGCACCACATGGCCGTCGCGCATGTCGATCAGCAACTGGCGCGGCGTCATGCCGGGCTCGAACCGGTATTCGCCGACCTGAAGGCGTCCCGCAGCGCCCAGCTGGCGCGCCAATGCACCCCACTCCAGAACGGATCCTTCGACGCCTGCGTCGTGCAGGTTGCGCAGCACCTTGGTCAGCGAATCACCCGGCCTGACGACCACGCTCGCGCCGGGCCGCGCTGCGCGCAGCGGGGTGTCGGCGAAGCTGTCGTAGCGATACCAGGCGAAAGCCAGCGCCGCGGCGATCGCGATCAGCAGCAGCAGTGTGAAACAACCTGTTCGGCGCTTGCGCGGACGGCTCACGGCATCTCCGGGGGTGCGGCAAAGGCGGGATGGTCGGCGGCCAGGCGTTGGCGCAGCCCGGCCACCTGCGGATGCGGCGTCCAGCTGCGATCGCCGAGCCGCTCGACTTCGAGGATACCTCGCACGGCATTGCAGACGAACACCGCGTCGGCCCCCATCAGCGTTGCGGGCGTGATCCGGGTTTCGTACGCGTCGAGCTGCTGCGCGGCCCAGCCGCGACAGACGCCGCGCACACCGCAGCGGTCGATTGCCGGGGTGAGCCAGCGGTCGCGGTCGAGCAGGAATACGTTCCCTGCGACTGCGCTGACCACAGCGCCGTCGATATCGAGCATCAGGCCCTCGTCGGCCGTCTCGCCGGGCGTCCATTCCGCTCGGGCCAGGACCTGCTCCAAGCGATTGCAGTGCTTGATGCCGGCGAGTGCAGGCTGGATCGCCAGCCGCGTCGAACACCAGCGCAGCTGCACGTGCTCGCGCGGCTCTGGCGCATCGTGCCGGGACAGAGACCAGAACGCCGGGCCGGCCGACGGGGCGTAGCCGCGCGCGCCGGACCCACGCGTCACCAGCAACTTGCACACGCCGTCGCGGCCGTCGAGAAGCGCGCACAACGAGTCGCGAACGATCGCCTGTGTGGGCAATTCGATCCCCAGCACGCGGGCGCCGCCCCGCAGTCGCGCCCAGTGCCGATCCCACCAGTGAAGCTCGCCACGAAAGGCGCGCATCGTTTCGAACAACCCGTCGCCGTAGGCGAGGCCGCGATCGGCAGGCGCGATCGCATCGATGCGTCGCTCGCCTTCGAACAGCATCGAATCCACGTCAGCGCCGCTCACGCTGGCTGGAACGCCGCGATTGCGTGGTTACGACGCGATGCAGAAGTCTGGCCGCGGGCATCGGCATCAACCTGGCACGCCAAGCGCGCGCAGCATGCCGCGCGCCTTCGCGCGTGTTTCGTCGAGCTCGCGTGCCGGATCGGAGTCGGCGACGATCCCCGCGCCCGTTCGGAACCGCACGACGCTGCCTTCCACCTCCGCGCTGCGGATCAGGATGTTGAGGTCCATGTCGCCGTTCGCGGCAAGCCAGCCCATGGCACCGGTGTACATGCCGCGTCCGACACCCTCCAGCTCCGAGATGATCTGCATGCACCGCACTTTCGGGCAGCCGGTAATCGTGCCGCCCGGGAACACCGCGCGGATCACATCGCCGGGCGTCACGCCTTCGCGCAGTCGACCGCGCACGTTGCTGACGATGTGGTGTACGTGCGCATAGCTTTCGACGCTCATCAATTCGTCGACTTCCACGCTTCCCGGAGTGCAGACGCGACCGAGGTCGTTGCGCTCGAGGTCGATCAGCATCACGTGCTCGGCGCGCTCCTTCGGATGGCCGACAAGTTCGCGGATCCGGCCGGCGTCGTCATCACCCGCGGTGCGCGGGCGCGTGCCCGCGATCGGACGGGTCTGCACCAGGCTGCCCTCGACCGACACGAGTCGCTCGGGCGAGGCGCTGACCACTGTCCCCGCCGACGTCGCGAACAGACCAGCAAACGGCGCAGGGTTGTTACGTCGCAGCTGGGTGAACAGCGCGGCGGGATCCACGTCGTTGTCGAAGCGCGCCTCCCAGCCGCGCGAAAGGTTCGCTTGGAACACGTCACCGGCGGCGAGGTAATCGAGAACGCGTCGGACGCCGTCGGTAAACCGCGAGGGCGCGTCCTCGTCCACCTCGACCGGGGGACGCCATGCCGGCAGCGGCGCAAGCTTGCGCGCGCGTTCGACATCGGCTTCGACCTCGTCCGCAATCGCGTTCGAGGATGCGTGCAGGCGCACTTCACCCGTCGCACGATCGCGTTCGATCACCGCTTCGCAGCCGATCGCCATGGCCACCGGCAACCCGCCTGGCGCCGCGGGGAGCGCCAGGATGGGCTCGACCTCCGCCGCGAGTTCGTAGCCGAGCAGGAGCGCCCAACCGCAGCAGGGCTCGCGCGCGGCCGCATGCGCCGCATCCAGCGCCGCGAAGAAACTCCCACCCAGATCCCGGCCGGTTGCGTCGCGCACGCGCCCGTCGCCGCCGAGCACGATCGATTCGGCACTCGCTCGCAACAGCAGGTCACGCTGCCCGATCCGCGCCCCGTCCGCGCTCGACTCGAGCAGCACCGGCCAACGGGCGGGCGCCAGGCGGTGCAGGTCGAGGAGATCGGGGACACCGGTCAGAACGCGCGGCGCAGGGGTCGGCGGAAGCATCGGCGATCCGACGAAGACGAGGCCCGCGATTATCGCCGTTCCAACCGGCCCCGACCGCATGGGCATCGGGGCTGACGGTGTTGCCCCGCGGAATCAGATGCGCCGGAACACCAGCGTGCCGTTGGTGCCGCCGAAGCCAAAGCCGTTCGATACGACGGCGTCCACCCTGGCTTCGCGCGCGACGTTGGGCACGTAGTCGAGGTCGCAGCCTTCGGACGGATTCTCGAGGTTGATCGTCGGCGGGATGATGCCGGTGTGCATCGCCATCACCGAGAAGATCGCCTCGACGCCGCCCGCGGCGCCCAGCAGGTGGCCGGTCATCGACTTGGTCGAGCTCACCATCGTCGTGTACGCGGACTCGCCCAGCGCGCGCTTGATCGCCATCGTCTCGGCGAGGTCGCCGAGCGGCGTGGAGGTGCCGTGCGCGTTGACGTAACCGACCTGGTCCTGCGCAACGCCGGCGTCGCGCAGCGCCATTTCCATGCAGCGGGCCGCGCCCTCGCCGTCCTCGCTGGGCGCGGTCATGTGGAACGCGTCCGACGTGGCGCCGAAACCGGCGAGCTCGCAATAGATACGTGCGCCGCGGGCCTTGGCATATTCGTATTCCTCGAGCACGAGGATGCCCGCGCCATCGCCGAGCACGAAGCCGTCGCGCTCACGATCCCACGGGCGCGAGGCGCGCGTCGGATCGTCGTTTCGCGTGCTCATCGCCTTCATCGAGCAGAAACCACCTACCGAGGTGGGCGACGAACCGCGCTCGCCGCCGCCGGCGATCATTACGTCCGCATCCCCGTACTGGATCATGCGCATCGCCATGCCGATCGAATGGTTGGACGTCGCGCAGGCCGAAACGGCCGAGAAATTCGGCCCCTTGATCCCTGTCAAAAGGGAGACCTGGCCGGGCAGCATGTTGATGATCGTGCTGGGCACGTAGAACGGCGAGATCTTGCGCGGGCCGCCCTCGTGGTACTTGATCGCCGTCTCCTCGATGCCGAGGATGCCGCCGATGCCCGAGCCGATCAGCGCGCCGATCCGTTCGGCGTTGCCGTCGTCGATGACCAACCCCGAGTCCTCGATGGCCATCATCGAAGCCCCCACCCCGTAGTGGATGAAGGGGTCCATCTTCTTGGCATCTTTCGGGTTCACCCAGCGCGTGACGTCGAAATCCCGCACCTCGCCGGCGATCTTCGTCGTGAAGTTCGTCGTGTCGAAATGCGTGATCGCGCCGATGCCCGAACGGCCATTGACGATTCCATCCCACGTCGACGCCAGGTCGTTGCCCAGTGGGGAGACCACTCCGAGTCCGGTGACCACGACACGACGCTTCGACATGACTTCGACCTCGGACTGCACCGGCGGGGCCGGCAGGCATTGGCGCGGCGATACGTCACCGCATGGACTGGCTCAAAAGTACGGGGCCGCAATGCGGCCCCGTCGGTGTTTCGCGGAGTCGGGAAGCGGCAGGGCCGTCCGTCTCCAATGCAGCACTTACGACTTGACGTGCGACTTCACGTAGTCGATCGCCTGCTGCACGGTGGTGATCTTCTCGGCGTCTTCGTCCGGGATCTCGCACTCGAACTCTTCCTCGAGCGCCATCACGAGCTCGACCGTATCGAGCGAATCGGCGCCCAGGTCATCGACGAACGAAGCATTGGTGGTGACGTCTTCTTCCTTCACGCCGAGCTGTTCAACGACGATCTTCTTGACGCGCTCTTCGATGGTGCTCATTGGGTCTCACTCCTCCCGTTCGGGATCTTCGATGGACAAGTCTAAATGAATCGCGGCGGGCGGGAGTATAGCGGCCGGTCGCGGGCAGAAAAGTCGTTGAGGCTTTGGCCGCCCTAGGGCATGTACATGCCGCCGTTGACGTGCAGGGTCTCGCCCGTGATGTAGGCCGCGTTCGGGCCGGCGAGGAATGCCACGGCCCGGGCGATGTCCGCCGGCTCGCCGAGGCGACCCAGCGCGATCTGCCCGATCATGGCGTTCTTGGCGTCCTCCGGCAGGCCGCGCGTCATGTCGGTATCGATGAATCCCGGCGCGACGACATTGACGGTGACCCCGCGGGAGCCGATCTCCCGCGCCAGCGACTTGCTGAAAGCGATGATGCCCGCCTTCGCCGCGGCGTAATTCGACTGCCCGGCATTGCCGGTCACGCCGATCACGGAGGCGATGTTGACGATCCGACCGCGGCGCGCCTTCATCATCCCGCGCATCACTGCCTTGCACGAGCGGTAGACGCTGGTCAGGTTGGTATCGAGGATCGCCTGCCAGTCTTCGTCCTTCATGCGCATCAGCAGGTTGTCGCGCGTAATGCCGGCGTTGTTGACGAGGATCGAGATCGGCCCGATGTCCTTGGCGATCGAGTCGACCAGCGCTTCGATCGCGCCGGCCTCGGTGACGTTCAACACGCGGCCCTGGCCGCCCCGGGCGCCCAGTCGCTCCGTGATCGACGCCGCGCCCGATTCGCTCGTGGCCGTGCCGATCACGAGCGCGCCCTGCGACGCGAGCTCGTCCGCGATCGCGGCGCCGATGCCGCGCGTGGCGCCGGTGACGAGCGCGATCTCGCCTTTCAGTGTTTCGGTCATTGCATGTCTCCAGTCGCGGCCGTGGGTACGGGCCGCTGGGCCGATGTCTTCGCGCGATCCGCGGAGGCGTCATCCATTCGGGGTCAGGCGTGCCATTCTGCGAGCGCGACGTCGAAGTCCGCGACGGTGCCCAGCGCGCGTGCGTCCACCGACTTGTCGATGCGCTTGACGAGCCCGGTCAGCACCTTGCCCGGTCCGCACTCGGCGATGCGCGTGGCTCCGCCCGCGACCAACGCCTCGACACAGCGCGTCCACTGCACGGGTAGGTACAGCTGCCGCACCAGGGCGTCACGGATGGAAACGACGTCGTCGCGAACTTCCGCGTCGATGTTCTGCACGACCGGCAACGCAGGCGTCGACCACGGCAGCGCGCCCATGGCTTCGGCGAGGCGGTTTGCGGCTTCGCGCATGAGTGGTGTGTGCGACGGCACGCTCACGGCGAGCTTCACGGCTTTGCGGACGCCGCGCTCGGCGAGCATGGTCAGCGCACGCTCGACAGCGTCGGCATGCCCGCCAATGACGATCTGGCCGGGCGAGTTGAAGTTGGCGGGCACCACGACTTCGCGACCGCTGCAGGCTTCGCAGACCTCGAGCACCAGTGCCTCGTCAGCCCCAAGCACCGCGGCCATGGCGCCGGTTCCGGGCGGCGCCGCCGCCTGCATCAGCTGGCCGCGCAGTCGCACGAGCTTGGCGGCGTCCGCAAGCGGCAGTGCACCGGCCGCGACGAGCGCCGTGTATTCGCCAAGACTGTGACCTGCCAGCTGCGTCGGCATCACACCGCCTCGCGCCTGCCACGCGCGCCACACGGCAATGCCGGCGGCGAGCAAAGCAGGCTGCGTGAATTCGGTGCTGTTGAGGTCGGTGTCAGGTCCGTCCTGGCTGATGCGCCACAGATCGGCGCCCGCGCCTTCGCTCGCTTCGGCGAAGGTCGCCTGCACGATCGGATCGGCCGACGCGAGATCGGCGAGCATGCCGACGACCTGCGAGCCCTGTCCGGGAAAAACGAATGCGAGTTGCGTTGCAGTCACGCGCGGGAGCCCGATGGATGGCGCGCCATGATACGGACGAAGCGTTCGTGCTGTCTGTACTCAGGCGTACGCCACGACGGCATCGCAGAGGCCGATTCGCCCAGAAAACAGAACGCCCGCCGTCGTGAGAGGCGGGCGTGCCCGGGTTGCGCGCCAGCCGCTCAGAAGCGGACGAGCGCGCTGCCCCACGTGAAACCGCCGCCGAATGCCTCGAGCAGCAGCAGCTGTCCGCGCTGCACGCGGCCGGAGCGCACGGCTTCGTCGAGTGCCAGCGGCACCGAGCCCGACGACGTGTTGCCGTGCCTGTCGACCGTCACGATTACGCGCTCCATCGGCATGTCGAGCCGCTTGGCCGTCGCTTCGATGATGCGCAGGTTGGCCTGGTGCGGGATCAGCCAGTCGATGTCGTGGCGATCGAGCCCGTTGGCCTCGAGCGTCTCCTCGACGACCGAATCGAGGGCCTTCACCGCGTATTTGAAGACGTCGTTGCCCGCCATCATCACGCGCACCCCGGCGTTGTGCTCCTCGGGCTTGAAGCCGACGGAGACACCAACCGGGTTGTACAACATCTCCTTCTTGCTGCCGTCGGCGTGCAGGTGCGTGCTGAGGATGCCCGTCTCGGTGTCGGCCCTGAGCACCACGGCGCCCGCGCCATCCCCAAACAGCACGCAGGTGGAGCGGTCCGTCCAGTCGAGCATGCGCGTCAGCGTTTCTGCGCCGATCACCAGCGCCGTCTTTGCCGCACCGCAGCGGATGAACTTGTCGGCCACCGTCAGCGCGTAGATGAAACCCGAGCAGGCTGCGTTGACGTCGAACGCCGGGCAGCCGATCGCGCCGAGCCGATGCTGAAGGAGACAGGCGGTCGACGGGAAAATGATGTCCGGGGTGGTGGTGCCCAGGATGATCAGGTCGATGTCGGCGGCCACTACGCCGGCGGCTTCCATCGCGCGGGTTGCCGCGTGGAACGCGAGGTCGCAGGTGGTTTCGCCCTCGGCCGCCACGTGCCTTTCGCGGATCCCGGTGCGGCTGGCGATCCATTCGTCGCTGGTCTCGACGAATTGCATGAGATCGGCGTTGGTGAGGACCTTCTCCGGCAGGTAGCTGCCGGTACCCGCGATACGCGCGAAAAGTTGCTGGGTCATCCCCTGCCTCGCCAAAGCCGTGGCGCGCGACGCAGTCGCGGATCACGGACGCCGTCGCATGCACGACGGCCTGTAAAAACGGCGATGCGACCCGGAGGTCGCATCGAATGCATCGCGGAGTCGATCCGCGGCCTGCGCCGAAGTGTCAATCGCCGGCGCGGGCGGTCACCGGGCGCTTGCGCGCCGGGTGATCATTCTTCGTCGGCAACCTTCGAGCGCGTCTCGATCACCTTCTTGCCGCGATAGTAGCCATCGGCGGTCACGTGGTGGCGCAGATGCGTCTCGCCCGTGGTCGGGTCGGTCGCCAGCTGCTTCGGCTTCAACGCGTCGTGGGCGCGGCGCATGCCACGACGGGAGGGGGATACGCGGGACTTCTGAACGGCCATCGGGTGCTCCGGTGAAACATGTGGCGGCGTCGGGCACCGGGCCCTGGCCGAAAGAGGGAAATTATCGCCCAGCCCGGCGGCCGAAGCCACTGTTCCGGGGCGCGTGAGCCCCAGGGGCTACTCCGGCTTCTTCTTGAGCGCGGCCAGCGCGGCAAATGGATTGGGCTTTTCGGCCGCCGTATCATCGGCCCCGCCGCCGCCCCACTCCTTGTCCACCGCTTGGCTGTCCGGGGAAATCGGCACCACCGGCACCGCGAGGATCAACTCGTCCTCGACCACGTCGAGCGTCCGCAACTCCCCGCTCGGATCGACCAGGAGCGCCTCGTATTCCTCCGGGAGGCCGGCCTCATCGGCCTCCTCGCGGATCAGGCCCATGCGCTGGTCGATACGCACCGGCAGCAGGAACCGTTCCAACGTCCGCTGGCAGACCAGCGGCAGCTCGGCTTCGGCGCGGACTTCGACGTACGCAATGCCGAGACTGTCGCGATCGAATTCGAGCGAAAAGGTCACTTCGCCGTCGGGAGCATCCAGCAGGCTCGCGAGGCGGCGCAGCGACGCCAGCGGTACGCGGCCCTCGACGCCACGGCGCGCCGTCACCTGGCGCCACGCGTCCAAGGTCTCGGGGACCGGCGAGCGGGACGATTCCGATGACATAAGGCGCGAAATGGTAGGGATTGCGCCGCGTACTGTCAAACTATTTCATCCGTAGCGAGGCCGGCGTCTACGGTCGCGGGCGCTACTGGAACGCCGGCGTATCGGCGGATCACTA